>JBKOVX010000225.1:0-3629 GCA_046724115.1 Gemmatimonadota bacterium
TTCCCCCTTCCCCCTTCCCGAAGTTACACCTCCGCCGCCGCCAGCTGCAGTGCCGCCTTGATCTTCGCCAGGTGGTGATAGCTGTGGCGCACGGCATGGTCCTCGAGCACGAACTGGGTCGTGAGCGGAGCGTCAGCGTTCAACGAGACCGGAACCGCGATGTCGAGTTGATCGTCGTTCAGCGCGCGAATCGCCGCTGCCGCCGCGGCGCTGTTGCGCTCGAGGAAGGCGATCGCCTCCTCCTTCGTCACGCCGTCGAGGTCTCTCGCGTGTTTGGCGTTGATGTCGGCGACGACATCCCACGTCACTCCCACGATCGGCTCCCCCCGCGCCGCCTTTTGTGCGACGTCGATCTCGATCGGATACATGTTGCCGACGTGATGCACTGTCACGCCGACCTTTCTGCCGTCGTGCGGCACTCGAACCTGCCACTCCTCTTCCGTCAGTGAGCCGGCAAATTCGGCGAGCGCGCGTGCGCCCTGTTCCAGGCGCTCCGCGAGCGCGTTAACACGGTCTTTCATCGTTGTCTCTCTTTCACATGTGACGAGCCGTCGGCCCGCAGCAGATGCGCCACGAGCACAGCTAGAATGAACGCTAGCTCCGAGTCCTCGGCAACCACATGACTCCGCGTACACACTTCCTGCTCGCCCGTGCGCTTCCCGCTTCCCGCTTCCCTCGCCCCTCTTCCCCTTCCCGCTTCCCCCTTCCCTCCAGTGGCGCGAAAGCGTTGCCTTTTCCATACTTACAAAGACCGTCCGAACATTTGTACCAGCTCGACTCAGGCAGGTGCCATGAGTTACGCCGACACAGAGCTGCTCCTTCCCTCCCAGACTCGCGCGCCTTCCGCGCAGGTCCCCCGTCTGGCGATTGCCGCCGTGCTGGTCGGTGTCTCCTACTACCTCGGCGCCAAGCTCGGCTTCGCGCTCACCCTCCGGCCAACTCCGATCTCCACACTTTGGCCGCCCAACTCCATCCTGCTCGCCGCACTGCTTCTCACGCCAACGAGCTGGTGGTGGGCACTTCTCCTCGCCGCACTGCCGGCCCATTTGGCAATCGAGCTGAAAAGTGGTTTCCCGACGCCGCTGGTACTGGGGTGGTTCGTCAGCAATAGCAGCGAAGCTTTGATCGGTGCCGGCCTGGTACGGGCGCTCGTCAAAACTCCTCTCCGACTCGATCGCTCGCGCGACGTGTGGATCTTCATTGGCGCTGCTGCCTTCTTCGGTACATTCGCCTCCTCGTTTCTCGATGCAGCGTTTGTCACCTGGAGTGGTACGGTCCAGGAGTCGTACTGGTCCCTGTGGCGCACGCGATTCCTCTCCAATGTGCTGGCTTCGATTACGCTTGTATCGGCAATCCTGACCTGGGCTAGAACAAACTGGTCTGAGCTTCTGGCTTCCCCGACCAGGCGCTATCTGGAGGCCGCGATCCTGGCGGCCGGTCTGCTGACGGTCTCGCTCTTCGTTTTCAACGGACAGAAAGCCGGCCTCAACACCGCACCGGTCTCTCTCTACGCCCCGCTCCCGTTCCTGCTCTGGGCCGCCATCCGATTCGGACCGCGGGGAACGTCTGCATGTCTCCTCGTGGTCACCTTCCTCTCGATCTGGGGCGCGGTGCACGGACACGGTCCGTTTCTCACCATGGCACCAGCTCAGAATGCCGTATCCATTCAATCGTTTCTCATCGTCATTTCGATCCCGCTGCTGGCGCTGGCGGCTCTGATTCGGGAGAGGGCAGACGCCGAGCGGTCTGCGCGAGAGAATGAAGAGCGCCTCAACCTCGCCATGGGAGCTGCGCAGGTGGGCACCTGGGAGTGGCGCATCACCGACAACCGTGTGATCTGCTCACCAAAATCGAGGCAGATCCTGGGAATCGGAGATAGCGCCAGAGAATTCACCTTCGAGGAATTCCTGGAGTTGGTTGAGGGCGAGGACAGGGCAAATCTCGCCAACAAGATCTGGGATGCCGTTCTTCACGGAGTTCCCTACGAATGCGAGTTCCGCGTGATCCGTCCGGACTCGACCACCGTCTGGATTCTCGGCAAAGGGAAAGCGTTGTACGATGACGCAGGCCGGCCGCGGCAGCTCCTCGGCGTGAACGTCGACGTGACGGAGCGAAAGAGCGGCGAGGAATTGCGACGACAGGAAGCCGCACTCCGCGAGAGTGAGGCACAGCTTCGGCAGATGGCGGACGCGATGCCGCAGATCGTCTGGACTGCAACTCCCGATGGGCGCGTTGATTACTTCAATGGCCAGTGGTACGCCCTGACTGGCGCGGATAACGGCACAACTAGGGATGAGGGCTGGCTGTTCATGACCCATCCCGACGATCGCGGAAATACGATTCGGGCGTGGCGCCATGCAGTCGCAACTGGCCAACCGTGCGAAGTCGAACACCGATTGCGGGTTGGCGACAATGGAGAATTTCGCTGGCACCTGGCTCGCGCGGTGCCCATCCGCGATAACAACGGGGCGGTTCTTCGCTGGTACGGCTCGTGTACCGACATCCACGACCACAACAAGGTCGAGCAGGAGCTGCGCAATGCGCGCATGGATCTCGAAGCGCGAGTTGCCGAGCGCACTTCAGAGTTGTCGACTGCGGTGGTGCAGCTGCGCAACGAGATCACCGAGCGCGGCATGGTCGCCGAGGCGCTGCGCAGCTCGGAGGAGCGTTTCGCGAAAGCATTCCACTCCAGCCCCGACGCGATCGTCATCGCCCGTCAGTCGGACGATACGTTCGTCGAGGTCAACGAGAAGTGGGCAGCGATGTTTGGATACTCGCGAGGCGAGGTCGTCGGCCGCTCATTCGATGATCTGGGTCTGCTCCAGGACGATCATCGTCTCGGTCACGAGCTGCTCGAAAGCACCGAGCCGCTGCGCGAGTTGGAGCTCGATGTGCGCAACAAGTTCGGCGAGCCGCTGCGAATCGTCGCCGTTGCCGACACAATGGAGATGGGCGGCGAGGCGTGCTACATCATCACAATTCGCGACATCACCGAGCGCAAGCGCGCCGAGTCGATGCTGCAGGAGCAACAGCGCGAGCTGGCGCATCTGAGCAGGGTCGCGGCGCTCGGCGAATTGTCGGGAGCGCTCGCCCACGAGTTGAATCAGCCGCTGGCGGCGATTCTCGCCAATGCCCGGGCAGCGCAGCGAATGATGTCGGCGGAGAAACCAGATCGCGCCGAGGTGCACGAGATCCTTGAGGACATCGCGGCAGACGACCGTCGTGCCGGAGAAGTGATTGGGAGACTTCGCACGCTTCTCAGAAAGGGCGAGCTACAGCCGCGGCCCGTCAATCTCGATGACATCGTTGAGGAAGTTCTGGGAATCGTACACAGCGACCTGATCGAGCGCAGAATATCGGTGACGACGCAGGTGTCGCCTTCGCTCCCGCCAGTGATGGGTGACAAGGTGCAGCTCGAGCAAGTGCTGCTCAATCTCGTTCTGAACGCGTGCGACGCGATGAACGAGACACCGCTCGCCGATCGACGGCTGACTATCGCCGCGACGGGGACGGCCGAGGGCGCGCTTCAACTATCGGTCAGCGATCAGGGAGTGGGCATTGGGAAAAGCCGGCTGGAGCAGATCTTCGATCCGTTCGTCACCACCAAGGAGAATGGACTGGGTCTGGGA
>JBKOVX010000326.1:0-4934 GCA_046724115.1 Gemmatimonadota bacterium
GTCCTTTTCCTGGTGCCGCTTCTTCTAATCCAGGTCAAGCATTACACAGCGACGGCGGCGGGCGCGGCATTCCTGCCGTTTCCCAGCATCATGTTCGTCTTATCGCGCTGGTCGGGCGGACTGGTGGCGCGCACCGGGCCACGCCTACCACTGACCATTGGTCCGCTCATCGCTGCCGTCGGACTCGGCCTCTTCGCACGAGTTGGATTCGAAGATTCCTATTGGGCGACGGTCTTTCCGGCGGTCGTTGTACTGGGTCTCGGAATGGCAGTGACGGTTGCACCGCTGACGACGACGGTGATGACATCGGTGCCGTCCGAGCACGCCGGCGTTGCGTCAGGAGTCAACAACACGGTCGCGCGCGTAGCCGGACTGCTTGCGATCGCAGTATTCGGCGTTGTGTTGACTCGGCGCTTCGACGCGGAGATTCGTCCGCAGCTGGAGGTATCCTGGATCACGCCGGTGGCGAAAGCGCAGATTCAAAAGGAGCTGCCGAAGATGGCGGGAGCCCAGCTGGATAGCGTCGCTCTCGATCCGCAGCAGCGATCCGTGGTGAATGCTGAGATCCACGAAGCGTTTCTTTCGGGCTATCGGTTGGTGACGATCGAAGCAGCGGTATTGGCGTTGATCGCGGCTGGATTCGGCGCCGGCATCGGAGAAACATCGCGGCGCGAAAGGATCACTCAGTAATGGTCTGGACCCTGTTCGCGTCCCTGCCGACGAGCGAGACGCCCATCCCCGCGCACACGACCGCAGCCACTGACATCACCATTGGTGCGGTGAAGAAGTAGATGAAGCTGACGATCCCCTGGCCGACGCAGGCGAGCAGCACCGTCACGCCCAGCGGCAACGCCTCGCGAGGATTGCGCCGGCTCAATGTCGCCAGCTGCCAGGCGATCACCATTAATGTTGCCAGCAGCACGCTGATGCTGATGCTGAAGCCACGGTAGAACTCCCAGTAGGTTCGAAGAAAGCCCATCACCGGCACGCGATAACCCTGCATGCCGGCGATGACGGCTGCTTCCTCGGGAGCCGTCGTTACCGCGTGTCTCGTTCCGAGCGTGTGTCCCAGGGTGAAGAGCGCCAGGATTACCGCCAGCGCCCGATACCATATCCAGGGCTTCATGATTCGGGCGCGACTGCGTCGACGCGAGCCGCAAAGAGTTGCAGCAACGATCCCCAGCCTCCCTCGCCATCGACGCCAGTACGCATCTCGACCGCGCCCGTAGTCATGCGCTCGAAATGACGGTGCTCGAGATCCACCCGCGTTCTTCCACCGGACTCCGAGGTGAATCGGATCTCGACCTCGCTCGACTTGGCGAGATCTGGCTCGAACTGCCAATTGGCGGCGATCTGCCAGGCAATCAGTACTCGGCGTGGCGGCTCCCAGGCGAGGACGGAGCCCCACTCACATTCAGTGCCGTCCTCCTGCTCGGAGTAGCAGCGGCCGCCGCGACGAGCCTCGATAATCGCTTTGGTCATCGGCGACTTGCCAATGTGATGGCTGCGCGGCCACCAGCTGTCGAAATCCTCCGTGAAAATCTCAAACGCTTTTTCAGGAGTGGCGTTCACCGTAATGGATTTTCGAACTGGTGCGATCGTGTTCTCCGCCATGGCCGTCATCTCTCCCCCGTGTTCCTGTTTTCGACTCGCTTCTTGAATGCGATCAGCGCCACGCCCCAGAACTCGTCGAAGTATTCGCGTAGCGACGCGAACGCTTCGGGGTTGAGCTCATAGACGCGTCGGGTTCCATCGGCTCGATCTGTCACCAGATTCGCCTCCTTCAGGACTCGCAGATGTTGCGAGATCGCAGGGCGGCTTATCGGGAACGCCCTCGCCAGCTTTCCAACGGGAGCCGGACCCTTGCGCAGGCGCGCAAGGATGGCGCGTCTCGTCGGGTCGCCAAGGGCGTCAAGCTGTAGTTCTCGGTAAGCGCTCACTAACGGTAAGTTATAACTTACAGTCCCGACGTCAAGAGGCAAACGCCTGATACCGGCGCTATGGGGTCTCGAACAGAGATCTGAGCGCGTTTCTTACCGTGATTCGCCTGAGATACTGCAGCTCGTCCGCGGCGAAGGGAATCGGCACTACCTTGAAGTATTCGGTAAGCGCGTTGTTGGCGACCGTGTTGTCGAGCGCCAGCAGGTCCAGCAGGCTGGACGTCACCGGCGGATTGGGCAACAGCCTCTGAGCGAGAGCGACTAGCGGTCGCAGCATCTTTACCGACACCGGCACCAGCTTCCGGTTCGTCCCCATGGCGGTGAGTATCCGCTCCGTCATCTCCCTCAGCGTCAACGGAACCTTGCCGCCGAGGTCGAAACTCTGATGCACCGTCTCCTTCTTCTCGAGTGACAGCCGCACCACCCGCGCAACGTCGTCGACACCAATCGGCTGAAATCGCGCGCTCCCGCCACCAGGCAGCGGAAAAACCTTCGGCGTCAGCCGGATCAATCGACCGAGCACGTTCACGAATTGATCTTCCGGCCCGAAGATCACCGAGGGACGCAGCACCGTCCACCTCAGACCGCTCGTCTTGATCGAGTCCTGGGCGACGCCCTTGCTGTGCAGAAATGGGTGCTTCGAGCGGCTGTCGGCGCCGTTCTGCGACATGAAGATGATGCGCTGCACACTTTCCGCGCGCGCCGCCGAGATCAGTCGTTCCGTCGCGGCGGAGTTCGTCTCGGTGTATGTCTCCGTTTTCTTCTCGATGGCGATCGCGGCGAGATGAACTACCGCGCCGCATCCGCCGAGTGAGCTCCTCAGTGCCGTGGCATCTCTCACATCGCCGACTCGAAACTCTACCGGCAGCTGGCCAAGCGCCATCGCCGCTTTGGCTGGATCCCTGATGAGTGTGCGCACCTGCCAGCCGTTCCTGCACAGCTCCCGACAAGTGTGAATGCCGACGAGTCCAGTCGCGCCGGTAACGAGCACCGGTTTTTTCTTGTCCGCCGAGAGCGCCTGCGGCTGCTCGGCGACTGCAGTCGCGGGTCCCTCGCTACCGTACGAGTATGACCCGCGTCCCGACATCAAGTCTTGGGACCGCCTGCACCGCGATCGACTCCGGGCGTCCCTCGCACGACGATGCGGTAGATCAGCAGAAACATGCCAACCGTGAGCAGTATGTGAATCCAGCCGGGAGCGGTCGTGGTGAACGTGACGAACGCCCAAACCGCAAGCATTAAGACTGCGAAAATTATCCAGATATCCATGCGAAGTTTCGTTGACCTAGAGTGTGACGACCGGTATGTTCAGACAGTCAATTGAGCAGTTGTTTCAAAAGCAATTTTGCACCATCGTTGGGGCGGGGACCTCACTTTTTGAGCCAACAAGTCCTTCGAGTGGGTTCGATAAACTATGCTGACGTCAGGCCCCAGTGCGGGGAAGACGATAGGCAGGGTGAGGGCCTCAAAAATTCGACCGGGCTTCAAAAAACCTCTCCGTCCCATTTTTAAAGCTCCGCCAGCACACCGGCGGAGCTTTTGCTTTGTCGGTATCTTACGTTAAACATGTCTCGCGTAACAGTCACCCGTCGCGTGCGGTTCAACGCCGCCCACCGCGTCCACAATCCCGAGCTCTCCGATGCGGAGAACTCTCGTCTGTTCGGCAAGTGCAACAACCCGAACTGGCACGGTCATAACTACACCCTCGACGTCTCGGTCGAGGGCGACATCGATCAGAAGACCGGCTACGTCTGCGACCTGTCGGCGCTCAAGAAGATCGTCGAGCACGAGATCGTCGACGTCGTCGATCACAAGAACTTCAATCTCGATGTTCCGTTCATGAAGGGAATCATCCCGACATCCGAGAACATCATTACCGCTTTCTGGAAGATCCTCGCCCCAAAGGTGACGCCGGGTAAACTCAGCCGGCTCGTCCTCTGGGAGACGGAGAACAATTATGTCGAGTACACGGGCAAGTAGAGTGCGGCGGGACGAGGACGCGGAAGTCACGCGTGAATTCGAGAACCTGGTCAGGCGCGAGATCGAGCTGATCGGCGAGGATCCAGATCGCGAAGGCCTCGTCAGAACTCCGGCGCGCGTGGCCAAGTCGCTGCGATTCCTGACGCAGGGCTACGACACCTCGGCCGAGGAAGTCGTCGGCAAGGGCGTCTTCAAGGAAGAGCACGACAACATGATCATGGTGCGCGACATCGAGCTGTACTCGTTGTGCGAGCACCACATGCTGCCTTTCTTCGGCAAGGCGCACGTCGCCTACATCCCGAACGGGAAGATCGTCGGGCTCTCCAAGATCCCGCGGATCGTCGACGTCTACGCCCGAAGGCTCCAGGTGCAGGAAAGGCTGACCGAAGAAATTGCCGAGGGGCTATGTCGGGTGGTGAACCCGAGCGGGGTCGGCGTGGTGATCGAGGCTTATCACCTCTGCATGATGATGCGCGGCGTGGAAAAGCAGAACTCGAAGACGATCACGTCCGCGCTGCGTGGAGCGTTCCGGGAAGATCCGAAGACGCGCGACGAATTCCTGCGTCTGGCTCACAACGGACGCGACTAGAGAGTGAGCTCCCTCAGCGGTCGCACCGCTGTTGTCACCGGCGCGTCGAGAGGCATTGGCGCCGGGATCGCCAAAGCGCTCGGCGACCAGGGTGCCCGGGTCGTTTTGATCGCGCGCAATGAGGCGAAGCTCAAGGAGAGAGCGTCGGAGATCAAGGGATCGATCCCGATTGCCACCGATGTGGGTCAACCCGAGAGCGTCGAGCGTGCCGCGACGCGAATCATATCGGAGCTCAAGGGCGCGCCGGACATCCTCGTCAACAACGCCGGTATCTTCAGAGTCACGGTCGCGGAGGAGACGAGCGGCGAGACATTCGTAGATGTCGTCAATACGAATCTGGTGGCGCCGTTCCTGTTCGTGCGGGCGTTCCTCGCCGACATGAAGAGAAGGGGCAGCGGTCACATCATCACGATCGGCTCGATAGC
>JBKOVX010000208.1:0-6442 GCA_046724115.1 Gemmatimonadota bacterium
GAGCGTTCCCTTCTCGATTCCCTTGGTCGCAACGACCAGAGGGGCTGAGCGCGGAACCGCGCGGGCGACAGACTTCACGATCGAGCGCAGCACGTGCGAAGGATTTGCGAATATCACCAGCTCGGCCGAGTCGACCGTGGCGGTCAGGTCTCCGGTCGCTTTAACGGACGAGGTCAGAGGATGCCCGCGCAGGAATCGGACATTCTCGTGCTTGCGATTGATCGAGTCGACGACGTCAGGCTCGTACGCCCACAACCTCACGTCGTGCTTGTTGCGCGCTAGCAGATCTGCCAGTGCCGTCCCCCACGCTCCCGCACCGACGACGGCGCAGCGCATCAGGACGCGCTCTCCTTCTTGACGAACCGGTGCTCTTCGCCGCGGCGAAGTCTCCCGATGTTGGCGCGGTGCGTCCAGAAGACGAACAGCGCAATGATCACACTGGCGATGAACACCGGAGAGGACGGATCGCGGTACCAGGCGAGAATCGCAATCGGCAGGACGATCGCGCCGCACAGCGAGGCGAGGCTCACATAGCGGCTGAAATAAAAGACGATTACCCACACGACCTGGGCGATGAGCATCGGAACGAACGCCAGCGCCAGAAACACACCGCTGGCGGTTGCGACGCCTTTCCCACCGCCCTTCCCCAGCAGGAATATCGGCTTGACGTGCCCGAGGATCGCCGCGACTCCGTACACCAGCGCCCACAGATCCGGTCGCAGCGTCTCGGTATAGATCGGCAGGAAATAAACCGGAAGAAAGCCCTTCAGCAGATCGGCGATAAAGACGGCGGCTCCGATCTTCGGACCCAGAACCCTGACGACGTTCGTTGCTCCGAGATTTCCCGAGCCCTGCTTGCGGAGGTCGACACCCCGCACTTTGCCGGCGATGTACGCTGATGGAATCGAGCCGGCCAGGTACGCGATGATGACGCCGACGATCGGCGACATCTAGGCTGATTTGCGCCGCATGATGATGCGGAGAGGATTGCCGCGAAATCCCCACGCTTCGCGGAAGCCATTGTGCAGATAGCGCACGTAGTGCTCCTGAACGAGATCAGGGTTGTTGCCGAACACCGCGATCACCGGCGGAGCGGTCTCCACCTGCGTCGCGTAGTTCAACTTGATCTCTCGGCCGGCGGCCTGGGGGGGTTGCCGCCTGCCGACGATTTCTTCCAGCTTGGTGTTGACCTGCGACGTGCTGATCCGCTTGTGACGCTCGGCGTCGACCTCGAGAATCAGGTCGAGAATCCTGGTGACACGCTGCCCGCTCAACGCCGACGTGAAGACGAACGGGACGAATTTGAGGAAGGGCGCCTTTTCCTGGGCTTCCTTCTCGAATTTCGCTGCCGTGTTGTTTTCTTTCTCCTTGAGATCCCACTTGTTGACGACGACGATCAGTCCGCGGCCGTGTTCCCACGCCAGCGCTGCGATTTTGAGATCCTGGTTGTGCAAGCCTTCAACGGCATCGAGAACCAGAATGCAGATGTCGGAGCGGTCGATAGCGCGCCGCGTGCGCAGTGCCGAGTAGAACTCGATGCCCTCGTCCACTTTGCTTTGCCGGCGAAGGCCGGCAGTATCGACGAAGATGATCTCGCGGCCATGGTAGGTCATCGGCGTGTCGATGGCGTCGCGCGTGGTGCCGGCGGTGTCGGCGACAACCAGGCGCTCTTCACCGAGCAGACGGTTGATGAGAGACGATTTCCCGACGTTGGGACGGCCGACGACGGCTACACGCAGCGCGTCCGGGACTTCCTCCGCCACAACGGGAATGCGCTCGACCAGCACGTCGAGCATGTCACCCGAATTCTTGCCGTTGAGCGCCGAGACAGGAACCGGGTCACCTGCGCCCAGCTCATAGAATTCAAAGAAATCCGTGGTGCTCGGGTCGTCCACCTTGTTAGCGACGAGAACCCATGGCTTTCTCGACTCGCGAAGTATCTCCACCACCCGTGCATCGCTCGGATGCAAACCTGCCTTGGCATCGACGACCAGCATCAGCAGGTCTGACTCTTCGATTGCCTGCAATACCTGACGCTTGATCTCGACATCCATCGGGATGCGCGGATCGTCGGTCAGGCCGCCGGTGTCGACGAGCCAGAAGTGCCGCCCGTTCCACTCCGCGCGGGCGAAATGCCTGTCGCGTGTGGTGCCGGCCTCCTCGCTGACGATGGCGCTGTTCTCACCGACGATTCGGTTGAACAATGCCGACTTGCCGACGTTCGGTCGACCGATGAGGGCGATGACGGGAAGGTTCACGCCGCGACTCCGATTTCCTCGGATGCAAGCACGTCGATGAAATCGTACGACGGGAAAATCGGCATCGGCAATGCCTCTCGCACCGCCTCGAGCGTGAAGTCGTCGAGGAAGACGCTGTCCTCGTTGATCGTCTCGGCGGGGATAAGAGCGATGTCGAGATCGTGTCGATCGGCGAGTGCGGACATGATGTCCCTGCCGACCAGCAGGCCCGCCGTCGTAATCGTCGGACCGAATAGAGAGTTCTGGGCGACGATCAGCTCGAACCGCGCGCCGCTTACTGCCGAGAGTTTGTCGAGCAGCGGCGCCATCAGCGGTGCCATCGCCGCCCCGGTCACCACGCCAATGCGTTGGCCGTCCCGGCGGGTGACGCGCTCCAGCCCGGCAGCGACGCGCATTCGTAGCGACGTCACCGAGCCGACTCCGTTCTCGATCTGCGCGAACTCGCCATAATGCGCCGGGCCCGGCAGCTCGAGCTCAGCCAGCATGTACAGCTCGTCGGAGCCGAACACCCATGTCTCGCCCCTCTCGCGTCGGGCGCGATCACCCCAATACTCGACCTGGTTCAGGATCGTGCGCGCCGTCTTGCGATCCATCTTCCTGCCGGTGTATAGGTGCGAGAACTGAGTGATACCGACCGGCACCACCGCCGCCGACAGCACGGCATCGCCCATGTGCCATAGGTCATCGAGCGACTCCTCGAGCACCTCTGCGTCGTTCAGTCCGGGGACGACGACCATCTGGCAATGGAACTGGATTCCACCTGCTGCCAATCGTCCTAACTGCGCCTTGATGTCCGGCACGCGCTGGTTGTTCAGCAGAACTTTGCGCGCCTCGTGATTCGTGGCGTGGACCGAGACGTAGAGCGGCGAGAGACGGTACTCGAGAATGCGTTCGATGTCGCGCTCCTTCACATTGGAGAGCGTGGCGAAATTCCCGTACGCGAACGACAGTCGGTAATCGTCGTCCCTGATGTAGAGCGGCTTTCTGAGGCCGACAGGCAGGCCTTCGATGAAGCAGAACTCGCATCGATTGGCACAGCGGCGCACGGTGGGCGGCTGCAGGGAAATGCCGAGCGGCTCGCCATCGAGTCGTTCGAGCTCGTAGATGATTTCTTCGCCGTCTGGTTGCCGAGCCTCGATCACCAGCTCCTCGTCGGCGGTCAGAAACTCCCAATCGAGGAAGTCCGCAAGCGGTCGCCCGTTGACCGTCAGCAACTCGGTACCGGGTACGATTCCGAGCTCGTCGGCGATGCTGTTTTGTTCAATTCGGGAAACCTTGACCATAGCTCAAGTAATTTAGAGACTCGGCGACCGAAATCAAGGAATCGCTGAACTTTAGCTCGCGCTAACTTCGTTACGGCGGAGGGCTCTTTCGACTAGATCGGCGAGGTTTCAGCGAGCGATTGGAGAAGCTTCCTGGCGCGCTCCGCGTTGAAGCCCGGGAGCTTGGCAATGGCCTCCTCGCCTGCTTCGCGAACCCCCTGCACGCTGCCGAACTCTTTCAGAAGTTGACGCCGTTTCACGGGACCGATTCCCGGAACCTTGAGGAGCTCCGACGTGACGGTGCGCATCGATCGACGCTTGCGATTGTAGGTGATTGCGAAGCGGTGTGCTTCATCGCGAGCCTGCTGAAGCAACCGCAGTCCAGGGGAGCGCCGCGACAACCTCAGCGGCTCTTCCCGCCCCCAGATGAAGACTTCCTCGTCGCGCTTCGCCAGGCTGATGAGAGGCCGATCCGTCAACGCCAGGGCCGCCAGCGCCTCGTGAGCCGCCGAAAGCTGGCCCTTGCCGCCGTCAACCACGATCAGGTCAGGAAGGGGTTTCTGATCGTTGACCCGCCGCTCGAAGTACCGCCTCACCACTTCGCCCATGGAGGCGAAATCGTCCGTCCCTTCGACGGTCTTGACCTTGAATTTCCGGTACTCGCCGCGCTTTGGACGGCCGTTCTCGAACCAGACACATGATCCAACCGTGTCTGTCCCTTGCGTGGTCGAGATGTCGAAGCAGACCAGGGACCTTGGAAGTCGCTGCAACCCGAGCTCCCGACTCAGCTCGTAGACTGGGTCGCCCGCTCGCTCCTCGGCCTCCATCGACGAAAGTTTCAGCTCCTCAAGCAGGTGACGCGCGTTCTGCTCGGCCAGCGCGATCAGATCGCGACGCGGGCCGCGTTGTGGGATCTGGATCCTGCTGTCAGGAAGAGTCTGCTCGATCAGCTCACGGTCCGGAAAATCGAACGGCAGCAGGACTTGTCGCGCTTTCTCCTGCATGCCGACGTAGCTGCCGGCGAGAAACATCGTCATGACGGCGGTGTCGTCCTCACCATCGATGTTGGTGAGGAATCGCTGCTCACGCGAGAGAAGCTTTCCGCTGCGGATGCGCAGGACCGTCACGCAAGCGTCGTCGCCATCGCGCGCATAGCCAATTACATCGCGATCGCCGCCCTCGACTTCGAGCACGACCGTTGGCTCCTCCATCGTCTCCAGGTGATGCAATACGTCGCGCAGCTCCGCGGCTCGCTCGAAGTCGAGCTCCTCCGAAGCCAGGTCCATTCTCTCCCGCACACGTCGCACGACTTCGTCGGGCCGTCCGGAGAGGAATAGAACGACTTCGTCGATCATCGCACGATAATCCTGCTGCGACTGAGCGAGAATGCAGGGAGCCTTGCACCGTTTGATGTAGTAGTCGAGACACGGTCGTTCCGGCATCTGCGCCGGCATGTCGTAATTGCAGCTGCGGACGGTGAAGATCTTCTTCACAACATTGAGTGAACGCCGCATCGCGCCGACGTCTGTGTACGGGCCGAAGTAGCTCGCCCCGTCGTCTTCGAGGCGTCGCGTCACGAACACGCGCGGAAACGGCTCCTGCACCGTGACCTTGATGTACGGATAAGACTTGTCGTCGCGCAGAGCGATGTTGAACCGCGGCCGATACTCCTTGATGAGATTCGCTTCGAGAATCAGTGCGTGGGCTTCGCTCGGCACGACGATTGTCTCGAGATCGCCGATGAGACTGACCATGTGGCTGGTCTTGACGCTCTCCAGTTGGTCGTTGGCGAAGTAGCTGCGTACCCGCGACCGGAGTCGCTTGGCCTTGCCCACGTAGAGGGTAGACCCGTCCCTTCCCTTCCAGAGATACACGCCAGGTCCCTCGGGAAGGTGCGGAAGTTTTGCGGCAACAGCGTCTGGTACGGGCAGCATGTGTAATTATACCATGCGCGAAAAGGCTGGTTCGCTAACGCGACAACCTGAGCAATCTCCGCCCATTATTGACCACACCGCGCGCCTCTGGAATACCAAACGCAACCGTTAGCCCGAGGTAGGTGATGCCGTAGATCGCGAGCAGCAGCAGCGCCATAAGCTTCGAGTGCACCGCGTTTTCGTGGGCAGAAAAGACGGGACTGCCGCGGTCAATCACCAGCTTGTAGATCCACGGAATCGCGGCTCCAGCGAGCGCCGCGCCCCACAGCCTCACCATTCGAGCTGGAATCAGGCGGGTACGACCAATCCGCTTGTCCAACTCGCGCCGCAAAAGAAAGAACTCAACCCAACCGGCCAGACCTGCCGACGCCGTCAGCCCGGCCGCGCCCAGCTTTCGATCAAGACCCAGCATGGGAGGTAGCACGAGAGCAAACAAGTAACCGAGCAGCGTCGTGAGGATCACACGTACCACCGCGAAACGAAGGGGCGTCTTCGTGTCTCGCATCGCGTAGAACGTCGACGAGTACAACCGCCCCATTGTCGACGCCAGCAGGCCAACTGTGGAACCGATCAATATTTGCCAGACCCAGATGGTGTTGCCGCGCTGGAACTTTCCGCTCTGAAAGAGCAGGAGAACGATCAGATCGCCGAGTGCGAGGAACGCGATCACGCTCGGGACGATGAAGTACGCGATGCGATCGAGCCCGTTGCTCAAACGCACCCGCAAATACGCGGCGATTTCAGCCGTGGTTCCAACGGCCCGCGACATCGTCGGAAGTTCCGCCGCTGAAATTGCCATCCCGAAGAGACTGATCGGCAACACGTATATGGTTTGAGCATAAGCGAACGAGGACACAGCTCCGTTCCCCAGATAACTCGCGAGCCAGGCATCGACGTACGCGCTGAGCTGAACGACTCCTCTTCCTATGAAGGCGGGAATGAAGTTTCTGAAAACGTTCCGCACGCTGTCAGTGGCTGCTGTCAGTCG
>JBKOVX010000393.1:0-3593 GCA_046724115.1 Gemmatimonadota bacterium
AATCTCGGCCGTCGTGAGATCGTCGGCGTACGCCTCTGGCGAGAGGTCGGGAGGACGCTTGGAGGGACGGGGTGCGGCGGTCCCGTCCTCGGGGTTCTTCTTCGGCATGGCAGTGGAGAATAGGCAATCCGCTTGACGCTCGCTCGGGCGACGGCTAGGTTTCCGTGCTGCCGCGGCGCCTGGGGTGGAGACTCCGAAACGCGGGTCGAGCAATGACCTGGATCCGTACGATCCTGATCCGTTCCTGATCCGTTTGTCTGGTCTGGATCCGACCTGCTGGGATATAACGGGGGCGTAGCTCAGTTGGGAGAGCGCGTGAATGGCATTCACGAGGTCAGGGGTTCGATCCCCCTCGCCTCCATTCCCTCGGTGGCCGGTGGGGCGGGCGTTGCGCGGGTCGAGGGCGGACGCTAGAATCCTACCCGCTTGCGGGAATAGCTCAGTTGGTAGAGCACAACCTTGCCAAGGTTGGGGTCGCGGGTTCGAGTCCCGTTTCCCGCTCTCGTTTCTTCTCGGGCTAAGTGTCGCTCTGCCCGCTGGCTCATCGTTCTCCGCTCGGGTGGCGAAACCGGTAGACGCGAGGGACTTAAAATCCCTTGGGATAAACTCCCATGCGGGTTCGATCCCCGCCCCGAGCATCGATCGAGCATCCGCCTCGCGGTGTTTTACTCAATGAAAAGTCACCCCTCTCCGGACGCATCATGAGCGCAGCGACGGCAATGAAATTCGCGCCGCGCAGAATCGAGCGCGTCCTGCTCATCGTCAATCCCGCGGCGCGGCGCGGCGACCGAATCAGCCGCAAGGCGCTGAAGGCATTCGAGAAAGCGGAAGTCGAGTGCGATGTAATGCCGACGGAATCTCCCGGGCACGCAACCACGCTCGCCAGGAACCACGCCTACAAGTACGACGCAGTCTTCACGCTCGGCGGGGATGGAACGGTAATGGAAGTTCTCACCGCGCTCGCCCATCAGGGACCACCGGTGGGAGTTCTCGCGGGCGGGACGGCGAACGTCGTCGCCCGAACGCTTAAGATTCCCCTCGACCCCGCCCGCGCGATTCCATTGCTGCTCAACGGGGACGAGGCCACGCTCGATCTCGGTAGACTCGGCGACGGCCGGCGCTTCGCGATTGGCGTCGGAGTGGGTCTTGATGCGACGATGATGTCCGAGGCGCCAGCGAGACTGAAGAAGCGCTTTGGTTTTATGGCGTACGTTATCGGCGGGTACAAAGCGGTCATCCGCAACAAGAAGTTCACCTTGCGACTCTGGATCGATGGCACGGTCTACGAGCTGGCGGCATCGGCAGTCCTCATCGCCAACTTTGGCGCCGTACTCAACAACCTCGTCGCGTTCGGCGACGGAATTCTTCAGGATGACGGACTGCTGAACGCGTGCGTCTTCTCGCCGATAAACCTGAAGGACTCGATACGGATTCTCTGGCGGATGATCCGGAAGGACTTCAGCGATGATCCGTGCCTGTTCTATAAATCCGGCCGCGATTTCAAGGTCGAGACGCTGCCACACATGCCGGCGCAGGCGGATGGCGAGCTACTCCCCGGCACACCGCTATCCGTCTCTGTTGACCCGCTGGCGGGCCGACTGCTCATTCCAAAAAGAAACTGATGCCTGGCTCTCCCGGCGCGCAGGCTCGCGCATAACGCTGCCGCTGTGAACGCGCACAAAAAAGGGCGAGCACGAGACTCGCCCTCTCTTTTCGCGCGGCGATCTAGAAAGGCAGCTCCTCTTCGCTTCCGATGAGCACCGAGTCAGGCGCCGTCGGCTTGGGCGTGTCCTTCGTCGCATCCGCGGCGTTGGCAGTGGTCTTTGCCGGCCAGATCACGCCGTCGCACGAGCGATTCTGGCACTTGAAATCGGGGGCTCTTGGATTGCGCTTCGTGAGACGATTGTCCCACATCCTTCCACCGCACTTGGGACAGCTCACCAACTCCATGTCCGTCAGCATCGAGCCCGAAACGGGCGAACCAGTCGCGCCGTTTCCGTTCTCTGGCCCGATCGCTCCCGGCTTGCCGTAGCGGCGCAGGTAAGCCGCCTGTGGATCCTCGATGGGCTTCGCGTACTTGCCGTCGCCGTCCATCTCAACCCAGTTCTGTTCGTAGTCGTACAGCTCGTTCCCGACCCCGAAACGGACAGCCGCGCGCTTGAAGGCGTCGGTCGAAGCCTGCTTGTAGTCGCGTCCGGTCCCGACATCTTCGCGAATCACGCCGAGTATCTGAAGGCGCGCTTTGAACGAGCACTGGGTTCCATCGCCGTCCTCACCGGGGATTGTCGGCATCAGCTCGAGGGTGAGATCCCATTCGCCGGGCACCACTGTGTCGAGCCGCTCCCTCACTGTATTTGCCTCAATGTAGGCGACGAACCTCGCGAAGTATTTTCCATCGCGGGCGGTCACTTTGCCATCCTGTCTCCAGGAAATCGCACCAGCGGCAACTGGGGCCGAAAGTCTGGCCCACACGTCGGTCTTCTCAATGTAGGTATCCTGTCTTGCAATCATGCTCTCATCCATCCGTTGTTAGTCGCTAAGTCCTGCGTCTCGTGAATTTTTGCACGTCACTAACTGCACTGCACTGTTTGCCGTGCTCGCAATACCAGCCGTGCCGGTCGAAGAAAACGAGGTGGTTGATTCTGGTTTGGTCGAGCAGCTCCTCCACTCTGTAGAGCGCCGTCACCGACGTACCCTTGCCGCACATCTCGACGGGATCCATCGGTCGAATGCGGACCCGCCTTGCAACCTCTGGTTTCTCCTTCCGCCTACCCTTGAGGTCCCTCCTTAGTGGTGGCAATGTAAGCTCCTGCATTACCGTAAGTTACGCGCCGAGGCTTCGGCACATATTCGGGTAATCAAAAGTAGCCATTTGATTCCCGGAATGCAAGCTTTACTGGGCACAAGTTTCGCTTGTGGGAATGCGAAAAAGCACCGGGCAGGAGACCACGATGGATCGCGGAACGGAATTTCTCAGGTCACAGCTCAATAACGCGCTGACGCAGCATACGGCCTTTCTCAATGCGCTCGAGGATCACGAAGAAGAGGCGGAAGACCCGCGCTTCAGAGATCTTTGCTCGCGACACATTCCACACATGCGCGATCACCAGCGCATGCTCGAGGAATATCAATCGCAGCTCGGTGGCGAGAGCGGGCTCGGCAAGAAGGTCATCGACACGGCGGTCGGAATCACCCGCGATCTGGCCGACGCCGCACGCGAGAGCGACTACCTGCGTCTGGTCCACGACGTCGTCATGGCGCGCCAATCCGAGGACACTTTCAAGACTTTCCGCGAGGCCGGGAGAATGCTCGGCAACCGTACGCTCCAGGAGATCGGCGACATCGGGGAGCGACACCACGACTTGTACGTGAAGGAAGCGAACAGACTCGTCCAGCATATGTTCGTGGAGCGCGCGCAGGACCTCGATAGCAGGACGCGTCCGCGCGTCGACACTCACTTCGACGCAACCAGGTAAACTCGGCGTGAAGGAGTTGAATGAGACCGTCTGGTGATCGGTTCTCTCGATAGCCACCACAAATCCATCCCTGTCGCGCGCTTGGTTGCACGCGCTGGAATGGGTGCGCTCATGATC
>JBKOVX010000079.1:0-7982 GCA_046724115.1 Gemmatimonadota bacterium
TAGAATCGCGGACGCGTCCTCGAAAGTTTTGCCGACGACGTTGGGAAGAATTCCATCGTCGGGCAGCACCTGCGCCGGGAACGCGAACAGGAACACCGCCGCGTACGAGATCAGAAATCCTCCCGCGGCGGCAATCAGATACGGAAACGCACGCCGCGGGAGCGCGCGCCAGTTCATCTAGCTGACCCTGCGCAGTCGCGCGGCAAACGCTCCATCGGTACCATGACGCTGTGGCAGCACGCGCAGACGCCCGTTGTCGAGCAATTCTGGCGCAACAGTACCTTCCGGCGGCGGATCGAGGACGAAATTCAGATTCTCGGCGAGGAACGAATCGACCTGGGCTTCGTTCTCCTCCGGCTCGAGCGAGCAGGTGCTGTAGACGAGCAATCCACCTTTCTCGACCACCTGCGACGCGGCGCGAAGAATCTGCTTCTGGAGCGCCGACATGACGGCGATGTCGGAGATCTTGATCCGCCAGCGCGCATCAGGGTGACGTCGGAACGTGCCGGTGCCGGTGCAAGGGACGTCGATGAGCACCACGTCGATCGGTCTGATCGCCGGATTCCGGGCATCGCCGACGAACGGCAGCAGGTTCACGCTCTCCAGACGACGCTGATTGGCGAGCAGCCGCTGCAACCGCCCGAACGATTTGTCGCTCGCCACGACCGTCCCGGCGGTGCGCGCCAGCTCGAGCGCTTTTCCACCCGGAGCAGCGCACAGGTCTCCAACGGTAGCGCCCATCGGGATAGCCGCGTACTCGGTGACCAGCGTTGCCGCCGGATCCTGGATGAAGAACAGTCCCTTCTTGAACGCGCCCAGCTCGGTGAACGTCGTGCCACCGGATATGGCGATGCTGTCGCGAACGTACGGCGCCTCGGCGACGTGCACTCCTGCCGCCTCCATCATCGCCTCGAGCTGTTCGCGTACGATGCCGTAGGGCCGTACGACAATCGGCGCCTCGGCGTTGTTCAGAGTCAGCAGGCGCTCAGTGTCCTGCTCGCCCCATCGTTCGATCCACCGCGCGATCAGCCAGCGGGGGTGCGAATACTTGAGAGCGAGCGCATCTGTTGGGTCCGAGGGGCTGGCGGGAGTGAGATTCTCGCGCTCGCGATCGGTGCGACGCAGCACCGCGTTCACCAGCTTGCTGGCGCCGAGTCCGTGTCTGCGCTTGGCGAGCTCGACGGTCTGGGCGATGGCGGCGTACGCCGGCACGCTGCCCATGTGCAGCAGCTGGTAGACTCCCAGGCGCAGCAGGTCGATGACATCGGGATCGAGTCGAACGAGACCACCGCGCACTCTCTCCGAGAGAATGGCGTCGATGCCGGCGCGGTGCCGCAGCATCCCGTAGACGAGCTCGCGCGTCCAGCGCCGATCGCGCGCGTCGAGTGGAACGATGCGCCGCTCGAACGATTGGTCGAGGAACTCGCCCCGACGCAGATCGACGCAAATCTCCGCCGCGACCGCGCGGGCAGCGGTTACTCCACCGGTAGTTGTGGCGGTGGCGTTCACGACGCGGTCCCCAACATCCCGACCGTCGGCGACGACGGAACCGCGACTTCGCGCCGCGGCATCCTGCCGGCGAGGTAAGCGTTCCTTCCCGCTTCGACGGCGGCCTTCATGGCGGCTGCCATTCGCACCGGATCCTGCGCGGCCGCGATTCCCGTGTTCATCAGGATTCCGTCGACGCCCTGCTCCATCACGATGCACGCGTCGGACGCGGTACCGACTCCAGCGTCGACGATCACAGGCACCGACAGGCGCTGCTTGATCGTGCGAATTGCATAAGGATTGAGCATCCCCAGCCCCGAGCCGATTGGCGATGCCAGCGGCATTACCGCCACCGCACCGGCGTCCTCGAGTTTCAAGGCAGTGATGAGATCCTCGTTCGTGTAAGCCAGAACCTTGAAGCCTTCGTCGACAAGCGTCTTCGTCGCTTCAAGAAGTCCAATCGTGTCCGGCAACAGTGTCTGTTGATCGCCGATCACCTCGAGCTTCACCCACTCGTTGAATCCGGCGGCGCGCGCCAGGCGAGCGTACCGAATTGCATCGTTAGCGTTGTAGCAGCCGGCGGTGTTGGCGAGCAGAAAGTAATGATCGGGATCCAGGTGATGGAGGATTCCTTCGTCCTTCGACCGATCGAGATCGACCCGACGCACCGCCACGGTCACGACTTCCGCGCCCGATGCTTCGATCGCATCGATCATCTGCGCGTTCGACGCGTACTTGCCGGTGCCGACCATCAGGCGCGAGCGGAACTCGCGCCCCGCAATCGTGAACGGCTGCGGGTCGGTAATTGTCGCTGGGGAAATCAGATCGGCGTGCGCCACTTCTCTCAGCCCTCAGCCCCCGCCCACGAAGTGGACGATCTCGAGTGAATCGTCGGCTGCCAGCTCCAACATCGCAAAGGACGAGCGGTCGCGCAGAATGGTTCCGTTGCGCTCGATGACGACAGTGCGCGCGTCGAGTCCGAGCGAGGCGAGTAGATCAGCCAACGTCCAACCGGCCGGAATTCGCCGCTCGGCGCCATTTACTGTGAGAGCCATCTCGCCGGAGACGGCCGCGGGTGCAAAGGTGCTCGACTGCGTCATACTTGTGAAAGATAGCGGCTTGCGGCTAGTTCGGCATTCTCGTCGTTCCAGATTCCACGAATGGCGGCGACGCCGTGCGCGCCGCGATGCACCAGTGAGCGAACGTGCTCGGGACGGATCCCGCCGATCGCTATCACCGGAAAGCTCACCGCGGCAACGACATCGGGGATGAAGTTGCTCTCCTTCCGCGGTTCGCCAGGGTGCGATGGCGTCTCGAAGACGTGGCCGGCCACGCACCAGTCGGCGCCCGCCTGCTCGGCGTCCTTTGCTTCGTCGGGTGAGTGAACGCTGGCTCCGATGCGAAGAGCCGGCCCAATGCGCTGAACATCGGGAACCAGGATCGACTTGTGGGTGAGCTGAACGCCCTGGACACCGCAGGCGAGGGCGATGTCGACGCGGTCATTGACGATGCACCAGCATTTGGTTTGCTCGTGCAACTCGAGCAGCGCCAGCGTCAGCGAATAGAGCGTCGGCGTATCAAGGAGCTGCGACCGGATGTGGATCGCTCCCTTGTCGGCGAGCACGCGCATGACGCCCATCGCCTTTCTGAGGAAGCCCGGGCGGAGCATGATCTCGTCATTGGTGACGGCGTGGACGACCGGCAGTGCGTCTATCGGGGATTTTACAGACACGGCGCTCAACCACTTCCTCCGCCGCGGCGTCTCTCTTCCCGCTTCCCTCGTCCCTCGTCCCTCGTCCCGCCCTCGCCGTAAATCTCGCCGACCTTAGTGCCGCGACCCCGCACCCAATCGTGCGCCGGCATCCGACCCTTCCCAGCTGGCTGGACCTCGCTGATCCGCAGCCCGTCGATTCCGCAAGCGACAACCAGCTCGCCGGTCGTCTTCAGGACTTCGCCCGGGTTGCCCTTGATTCCATCCATCACCTTGGGTCCGAACATCTTGACGTCGCCCTTTGGCGTCGTCGTGAACGCGCCCGGCTTTGGATCAGACGCGCGAATCAGCCGTGAGATCTCGATCGCGCTCGCCTTCCAGTCGATGCGGGAAGACTCGCGATCCACTTTCGGAGCGTAGGTTGCGCGCGACTCGTCCTGAATCGTCTCCTTCGCCTGGCCGAGCGAGACTAGCGTCAACGCTTCGACGAGAGTGAGCGCGCCCATCTCGGAAAGACGCACCTGCAGCTCACCGTATGTCTCGTCCTCGAGGATCGGTGATTCTGCCTGGAGAATCATCGGCCCAGCGTCGAGCGCGGGCACGACGCGCATCACCGTCACTCCGGTCTCGGTGTGTCCTAGTCGAATCGCTGCCTGAATGGGCCCCGCGCCGCGCAGCTCCGGGAGTAGCGAGGCGTGGATGTTGAGGGTCCCCAGCCTGGGGAGATCGATGATCTTCTGCGGCAGGATGTGGCCGTACGCCACCACGACCGAAATGTCCGGCCTGAGCTCGGTCAACTGCTCGTACAGCTCGGGATCCTTTGCGTTTTTGGGCTGGAAGATCTTGATGTCTTCCTCGAGCGCGATCTGCTTGATCGGCGAGGCGATTACTTCGCGCGAGCGTCCCTGCGGCTTGTCCGGCTGGGTGACGACACCAACGACTTCGAATCCTTCACCAATGAGTGCGCGGAGAGACGGCGCGGCGAACTCCGGCGTTCCCCAGAATATGACCCGCACTACATCTCCGTTTCGTGATGGTGCTCGCCTTTCACCTCAGTGCGGACTTTCCTGATGAATCCCGGATACTCGCTTTTTTCCTTCTCCCACTTCGACATCGCGGCTCTTCGTTTGAGCGGGCTCAGGTAGTCGATGAACAGCTTGCCATCGAGATGGTCGATCTCGTGCTGGAAGCACCGCCCGAGCAGTTCAGTTCCAGTTGCCTCGTATTCATTCCCATTCTCGTCGGTCGCGCGGATAGTGACGGTGAGCGGTCGCTCGACGTCACCGTAAATGTCTGGAATTGAGAGGCACCCCTCTTCCCCCTTCCCCCTTCCCTCGTCCCGCTCTATGACCTGGGGATTGATGAGCGTGAACTTCGCTCCGTCGACGTCGACCACCGCCAGTCTCTCGGTGCGCCCCACCTGCGGCGCGGCGAGTCCAATTCCCTCGGCGGCGTACATCGTCTCGAACATGTCGGCGATCAACCGCCGGAGCTCGTCGGTGATCTCGGTGACGAGCTTTGTCGGCTTGCGTAATACCGGGTCGCCCAGCACCCGGATGTCGAGGATGCTCACCCAGCGGTCACGTTGGCAGGTGGATTGGGCTTCTCAGTCTTCTGTGCACGGCCGTTGATTTTGGCGATTCTCCCGCGCTCCACGACGACGCGGGTGTCGCCCGTCTTGATGGTGACGCGATCGTCCATTCCGCCCGCCTTGTCGTCGGGGCCCATCTCCTTGATGAACACCACTTCGCCGACGAGCCCGCCAGTGGTTACGATCTCGTCGCCTTTCTTGAGGTTGCGGACCAGCTCATCGTGCTTTTTGCGCTGCGTCGCCTGCGGACGAATCAGAATGAAGTAGAAGATCGCGAAGATCGCTCCATACATGAAAATGGAGCCGAGGATTGGATTGCTTTGCATTTTTCGAAACCGGTGTGAGCTGGATCAGACGGCCAACGGCGCGCTGCGGTAGCGCGCCAGCCAGTCGCGCGACCACGAATCGAGATCTCCGTTCAGTATCGCCTGACGCGCCCCGCGCGCCAGCGACAGAAGGAAATGTACATTGTGCAGCGAGAGTAGGCGGAGTCCGAGGATCTCGTCCGAAACAAACAGGTGCCGGATGTAGGCGCGGGTGAATCGGGTGCAGGCGGAGCAGTCGCAGTCGGGATCGAGGGGCCGTGGATCGGTGCGGTACTCCGTCCTCTTGATATTGAGACGTCCATCGCGCGTGAACACCGCGCCGTTCCTTCCCATTCGCGTCGGCGCGACGCAGTCGAAGAGATCGATCCCTCTCCTGATCGCCTCGATGAGGTCCTCAGGGAAGCCGACGCCCATCAGGTAGCGGGGGTGCGTCTTCGGCAGCGCGTCATCGACGACGTCGATCATCTCGTACATCGCGTCCTTCTCTTCGCCGACTGATAGTCCGCCGACTCCGAACCCCGGCCAGTCGTTCATCGATCTGATCGCTTCGGCGGCCTCGCGACGCAGGTGGGAGTGGATTCCGCCCTGGACGATCGGAAACAGCGCCTGGTGATTGCGCGGATTGTCAGCAGGGAATTCTTCGCGCGGTGTGAAATCCTCCAGCGGCTGGCTCGCCTCGAGTCGCTTCACTTCGTCCAGGCAGCGCGCCAGCCAGCGGATGCTCCGCTCGCTGGCGTCGCGCGCCGATGCCTCGTCGGACTGCCCGGGGATGACGTGATCGAACTGCATGATGACGTCGGCGCCGAGGTTGCGCTCGATCTGCATCACGATTTCGGGAGTGAAGAATCGGCGCGAGCCATCGATGTGCGACTGGAACTCGACACCTTCCTCGGTGACGGTGCGCAGCTGGGCGAGCGAGAAGACCTGGAAGCCTCCAGAGTCTGTGAGGATCGGCCGATCCCAGCGCATGAAGCGATGCAGGCCGCCCATCTCGCGCACGATCTCGTCGCCGGGGCGGAGATGGAGGTGATAGGCGTTGCCGAGGATCATCGATGCGCCCATTTGCACCAGGTCGTCGGGATCGAGCGCCTTGACCGTCGCCAGAGTTCCCACCGGCATGAACGCAGGCGTCTCCACCGTGCCATGGGGCGTGGAGAAAACGCCGGCCCTTGCCGGGCCGGTAGTGGCAGCAATCTCGAACGAGAAACTCATGGTGTTGGAAGCTTATGCGCGAACAGACCGAAAAGCGCGCCAATCACCAGGAGCGCTGCCAATCCCACCGCTATATAGAATCCACGGTTTACAGTCCTCGCGTTTGTCCACGCGCCCACGCTCGGCGGTGATGCCCCAGCCACGCCTGGACTCGCTGCGGCCGGCACGGAACCGGTGCCGCCGGTTGTCGTAACGGCCTGCAGCTCCGCGATCATCTCGTTCGCCGTCTGTTGCCGATCCGCCGGCTTTTTGGACAGGCTGCGCATGATCAACGACGCCAGTGGCTTCGGAAGGTTCGGACGCCGCCGGGCGATGTTTTCCGGCGCTTCCATCGCGTGGGCGGCAAAGATCTCGCGTGTCGACCTGTTGCCGAACACTTGCTGTCCGGTCAGCATTTGATACGCGAGCGCTCCCACCGAGTAGAGATCGGTGCGATGATCGATGCGTGGATCTCCCGCTGCCTGCTCGGGCGACATGTAGGCGGGAGTCCCAATTGGCGCGCCGACGGCTGTCAGGCCGCCGAACGGATCCGGATCAGTGAGTGCCTTCGCCACGCCGAAATCGACGACGAGGGCGTGATTCGACGCGAGCAGGATGTTGTCGGGCTTGATGTCGCGGTGAACGATGCCGCGCTCGTGGGCATAAGACAGCGCGCTCAACACGTCGCACAGGATCTCGATGGTGTCTTCGACCGGCAATTCATCGGTGCGCGCCAGGCGGTGGCCGAGTGATTGGCCTTCGATGAAGGGCATCACATAATACGGAATACCGTCGACGATGCCCGCGCCCAGGACGGAGACGACCCGAGGATGCTGGAGCTGCGCGGCGAACTTGATCTCGCGACGGAACCGCTCGGTGTTCACCGCACCCGCCAGCTCGCTCGGAAGCACTTTTATCACCACGCGCCGCTCCGGCGAGATCTCGCGCGCGAGGAACACCCGCGACATCCCGGCCGAGCCGAGCTCGCGCTCGAAAACGTAGACATCTCCCAGCACTCTTTGGAGATGATTCCTCAGGTCTTCAGCCATCTAGCGATTCATTCGCGTCGAAGGTAATTCCATAAGCTCGCCTAATGTAGGAACGCGATGAATACCGAGAAAGTGTGGTTCATCACCGGCTGCTCGACCGGATTCGGCCGCGAGCTGGCGAACATGGTTCTCGATCGCGGGTACCGCGCCGTCGTCACCGCGCGTGATCCTGCCAAGGTCGAAGACATAGCGAAGGGCAGGGAGGATCGCTCACTCGTTCTGGAGCTCGACGTCACCGATCCGGTCCAGGTCGATGCGGCGACGAAGAGCGCCGATCAACATTTTGGACGGATCGACGTGCTCGTGAACAACGCCGGCATCGGATATTTCGGCGCCGTCGAAGAGAGCGACGAAGCCGAAGTGCGTCGCATGTTCGAGATCAACTTCTTCGGCTTGTCGCGAATGACCCGCGCCGTCCTGCCGATTATGCGGCGCCAGCGCAGCGGGCACATCGTCAACATCTCGTCGATCGGTGGGCTGAGGAGCTTCCCCGCGCTCGCCTACTACCACGCCACCAAGTACGCGGTGGAGGGATTCTCCGAATCGCTGGCGCTCGAGGTTGCGCCGCTCGGCATCAAAGTCACTATCGTCGAGCCCAGTGGATTCCGCACAGACTGGGCGGGACG
>JBKOVX010000262.1:0-2457 GCA_046724115.1 Gemmatimonadota bacterium
GAACAGTAGTTTCCCTGCGTCAGGTGAGAGACAGAGCGGGGATGCGTCGGCGCCGACGCTTCAAGAGAAAAAAAAAGGCGGTGCACTCGCTCCGCCGGTTTGCATCTGCTTCTCATCCTCAGGCCGCGGCTGCTTTCTCAGTCACCACACGCACCTGATTGTTGAGCACCTGCATGAATCCACCGCTGACGTTGAAGCGGCGATCCGCTCCACCAATGCGCAGCACGCCGGTGCCGAGCAACGCCATCAGCGGTGCGTGGCCGGTAAGAATGCCAACCTCTCCGTCATAAGCTGGCGCGACCACCGAGTCGCTTTCGCCCTCGAACAGAACCGCCTCCGGAGAGATTACCGATACTTTGAGCATCGCGCCTACTTGGACAGCTGCTGGGCGCGCTCGATCACGCCGTCGATACCGCCCTGCATGAAGAACGCCTGCTCGGGATACTGATCGAACTCGCCGGCAACGAGCCGCTCGAACGAGGACACAGTCTCCTCGAGCTTGACGTACTGGCCCGGGTAACCAGTGAACTGCTCCGCGACAGCGAACGGCTGCGACATGAACCGCTGAATTCTGCGCGCGCGACCCACCACCAGCTTGTCGTCCTCGGACAGTTCGTCCATGCCGAGGATCGCGATGATGTCCTGCAGCTCCTTGTAGCGCTGCAGAATCTTCTGGACATCGGTCGCTACCTTATAGTGGCGATCGCCGATGAACTGGGCGTCGAGAATACGGGACGACGACGCCAGCGGATCAACGGCCGGATAGATGCCGAGCTCAGTAATAGCACGCGACAGCACTACCGTCGCGTCGAGGTGCGCAAACGCCGTCGCCGGCGCCGGATCGGTGATATCGTCCGCGGGAACGTAGATCGCCTGCACCGACGTGATCGATCCGTTCTTGGTCGAAGTGATGCGCTCCTGCAGGTCTCCCATCTCCGTCGCCAGCGTCGGCTGATAACCGACGGCGCTCGGCATGCGTCCGAGAAGCGCCGACACTTCCGAACCCGCCTGAGTGAACCGGAAGATGTTGTCGATGAAGACGAGGACGTCAGCGTTCTCGACGTCGCGGAAATACTCGGCGACGGTGAGTCCACTCAGACCGACACGAAGGCGCGCACCGGGCGGCTCGTTCATCTGGCCGTAAATCAGCGCGCAGGAGTTGATGACGCCCGACTCCTTCATCTCCAGATAGAGATCGTTGCCCTCGCGAGTGCGCTCGCCGACTCCGCAGAAGACCGACTTTCCACCGTGTCCCTTGGCGACGTTATTGATCAATTCCTGAATAACGACTGTCTTGCCGACGCCGGCGCCGCCGAAGAGTCCGATCTTTCCACCTTTCACGAACGGCGCGATCAGGTCGATGACCTTGATGCCGGTCTCGAAGATTTCGGTCTTCGGCTCGAGGTCCGCGAACTCGGGCGCCGGGCGATGGATCGGCCAGCGCTCCACGGTCGCGGGAATCGCCGGACCGTTGTCGACAGGATTCCCGAGGACGTTCAGGATTCTGCCGAGCGCCGCTTCGCCAACAGGAACCGTGATAGGACCGCCCGTATCCTCGACGTTCATTCCGCGAACTACCGCGTCGGTCGACGACATCGCGACTGCACGGACCTGGTTGCGTCCGATGTGCTGCTGCACTTCGACGGTCACGTCTATGTCGACGCCGGAATCGGACTTCTCACGGATGCGCAGAGCGTTGTAGAGCTCGGGCAGGTGCTCAGTCTCGAACTCGACGTCGAGCACGGGGCCGATGACCTGAACGACCTTGCCGATGTTGTGTTTTTTCGTCTCGGCGTCGGCCGGTCTGGCCTTCTTTCTCTCGGTGCGGACAGCTGTTGCCATGATTAACCCTCTAAAGCGGCGGAACCGCCGACGATCTCGGCGATTTCCTGCGTGATCTGCGCCTGACGGGCGCGGTTGAAGGTGCGGCGTAGAACGTTGAGCATCTCACCGGCGTTGTCGGTGGCGTTCTTCATCGCGGTGCGTTGGGCGCTCTGGAATCCCGCCTCGTTCTCGACGAGCGCGCGATAGACAGAGTTACGTACATACGACGGCAGAAGCTGGGTCAGAATCACTTCAGCCGAAGGCATCAGAATGTAGTCGGGCTGCTGACCCTTGCGCTCCGGCGGCGTCACCGGAAGGATCAGCTGTGAAGTCGGTGGAGTCGACAGCGCGGAATTGAACTTCGAGTAAATCACGTAAACGGCGTCGATGTCGCCGGACGCGAATCGTTGGATCAGCGCGTCGACAAGCTCCGCCGCGTTCTGAACTGTCGGCTGCCCGGTGATGTCGGTGCGACCGGATGCGACGGCGCGTCCGATGTAGCGTAAGTAGCCGAGTCCTTTCTTGCCGACGACGTGTAGCTCCTGCTCTACTCCCTGCTCCGTGAGCTTTGCGAGCAGATTGCGCGATTCCTTCAGCAGGTTCGCGTTGAAGGCGCCCGCCAGTCCACGATTG
>JBKOVX010000368.1:0-6482 GCA_046724115.1 Gemmatimonadota bacterium
AGCCACCCTCACCCCGATCGCACCGCAGCACGACTCCGAAGCAGAGCAGGATCACGACCCCGAAGAACACCTCGAGTACGAGAATGAATTTCCCCTGGGTGATCAGGTACGTTTTGCAGGTTTCGTAAATCAGCTCCGAGATCTCGCGCATCGACTGGTGCACGGGCATCCGCTTCAGCTGACTGTACATCACCAGTCCGAAGAGCAGACCCAGCGCGCAGACCAGCAGTCCTCCCATCAGCAGCGACCGGCCGTGAATGCCGCCGAGGAAGCTGACCTGCGACAGGTCGGGGATGATGAGATTTGCCTCACCACCGGCCTGGTGCTCGACCTGGATTGGCTGTGCAGTCCCGGTCGCCGCCGCGGCGATCGCGCTGTCAGTGCGGTTCTCGGCAACGCCTTGCGCACTGGCATCGCTGCCAAAAAGCGCCAGCAGAGAGAGGACGAGAGTGAGCGTACTAAGAACTCCTGCAAACTTCCGGTTCATTCGTAATTCTCCAAGGGTGAAAAACGGCCGACCAGAGAGGCCGGCCTCGTGCTCAGCGCGCTGGTGCAGATTCCACTTTGCGCCAGATGAAATAAACTGGAACGCCGAGCAGTACGATCACGAGCCCCGACAAAGACTGCGCTCGCGTCTGATCCGCGATCAGCAAAATCACCGCGATTGCCGACGCGAGAATGATGTATAGAGCGGGCAGAACTGGGTAGCCGAGGGTCTTATACGGACGCTCCGCGTCAGGCCGGATGCGGCGGAGCCGGAACAGGCCGATGGTCGTCAGAGCGTAGAAAACGAGCGCGGCAAAAATCACGTAGTTGAGAAGCTGCCCGTACGTGCCGGTGAGGCACAGCAGGCTCGTCCAGATCGACTGGGCGATGAGTGCAGCCGCCGGGACGTTGTGGCGATTCAGATTTCCAGTGCGACGGAAAAACACCTTGTCCCGCGCCATCGCGTAGTACACGCGCGCGCCCGAAAGAATGAGCCCGTTGTTGCAGCCAAAAGTCGAGACCAGGATCAGCGCCGCCATAATCGATGCGCCGATCGCCCCGAAGATCGTCTCCATCATTGCACTCGCAACGCGGTCCTGCGTCGCGTACTGGATCCCGCGCTCCATCACCGTGGCTCCGTCCTTCACTCCGTGCATCGGTAGAACGTTCAGGTAGGCGACGTTGGCGAGAAGGTAGAGAACGCAGACGAGGCCGGTCCCGTAGATCAGTGCCCGGGGAAGATTGCGCTGCGGCGAATGAACTTCGGCAGCGGCGAACGTAACGTTGTTCCAGGCATCGCTCGAGAACAGCGAGCCGACCAGTGCCGCGCCGAAGGCGAGGACGAACGCCGGAGCAAGCGAGCCGGGATTGAAGTTTCCGTTCGAGAAATTGGCGGTGATCGCTTCGGCGTGTCGGCCAATGGTCAGACCCAAGACAATCAAACCGGCCAGGGCGACCGTCTTGACCGTCGTGAGCGTCGTTTGCACCCACTTGCCTTCCTTGATTCCGCGCAAGTTGATCCAGGTGAGGACCCAGATGGAGATCAACGCGATCAACCGTTGCGGCGACAGTCCGAGCTGAACCGGGGCGCCCGCGGTCGTGAAGTCCATCTGCGGGAACCACGAGTACCTGTCGGGCGTAATCGCCGGCCAGAGGACGCCGAGAAATCTTCCGAAGGCGACCGCCACCGCGGCTATCGTCCCCGTCTGAATCACGACGAACAGGGTCCATCCGTAAAGAAAGCCCATGAGGTGACCCATGGACTCTCTCAGAAAAACATACTGGCCGCCAGCTCGGGGATACATCGCCGCAAGCTCGCCATAGGCAAGCGCGCCGAGGATCGTCACCACGCCGGAAACGATCCACGCCATCAACAGCCACAAGGGAGAATTGACCGTCCGCGAGATGTCAGCGGAGACGATGAAGATTCCCGAGCCGATCATCGAACCGGCGACGAGCATCGTCGCGTCGGTCAGCGTCAGCGCCTTGACGAACTCGCGCGACGACGTAGCGGTACCGGAGCCACCCGTAACTGTCGTGGTTGTCAAGACTCTCCCTCAGTAGCTCGGTTTACGGGGTGTAATCCTCCTGCTTTGCGGGCGGAATGTAGGGCCGCAAGGGGGATTTTGCCAGCGAATCAGCCTAAAAAATAATCTCGATCTCGGCAGTATCGCGCTTGGGCGTCCCATCAGGGTGGACGCCCGGGCGAAACCTCATCGCGCGCAGCACTTCGGCCACTCGCTTGTTGTAGTCGCCGTCTCGAGTGGGATTGAATCCGATCAGCTTCGCGTTCCCCTTCTCGTCGACGTCGAAGAACGCCTTCATGTGGAAGCCCTTCACCGCCGACGGAGCTGGCATCGGCGGAATGAAGAGATCTCGCACCGTCGGCGGATAATCCTTGCCGGGCCCACCGCCGGTGCCGGGGCCGACCCCGCTCCCTCGACCTGTTCCTTCTCCGGACCCGACGCCGCCTCCGGTTCCGGGACCCGCGCCCGCGGAATTGCTGTTTCCGGTTCCGGCGCCAGTCGACGATGCAGCGAGTTCCGGCGAGACGACCTGCTGCGCCGGTTGGACCGGAGTTTCGACTGGTGGCTTCGGCTCCGGCGGTTTCACGGGCGGTACCGTCTGCGGCGTCAATTTCGGCATCGTCGTCGGATCCGACTTGACGCGTACGAACTCGACGTGTTGTTCGCGCGAGCCGAGTCCGTCGACGCCGCCACCGCCGCCGCCCGCCGGGCCCGGACCTCCACCGCCGACGACGTCGGCGCGCGTGAAATCATTGGATCCGACTATCGGGCCCAGGATGAGAAAAAGGATCACTGCGTGCACCAGCAGCGACGCAATGATCCCTTTCCAGTCTCGATCCTTCCGCCGCGGCATTTCCAGCCGCGGAAGTTTGTGCGTAGCTATTTCACTTCCTTCGGCGTTGCGGCAATTACCTTGACGCCGGCTCCGCGCGCCACGTCCATCGCTGTAATCACATCGGAGTACTTCACCGCCGGATCACCCTTCACGAAGATGATCTTGTCCGGACGCGGATCGTAAATCTCCTTCAGCCGCTTTCCCAGATCGTTCTTCGACACCGGCTGCGAATTGATTCTGAACGTATTCCCCGGGAGTACCTCCAGCACGATCTGCGACGGTGGGGGTCCCTGAGGCGTATTGTCGGGAGTCGGATCCGGCAACTGCAGATCGAGCGCCTTCCGCGACATTGGAATAACCATCATGAAGATGATCAAAAGCACCAGCAGCACGTCGATCATCGGCGTGACGTTGATCTCGTTTTGCAACCCTTCGCTCGGATTGCCTGATCCCATAGCCATTATTTCTTCCCTCCGGCTGCGGGAGCATTGAACATGTTGTCGGTGGAAACCGCCGACACCGTTCCCGGACGTTGATCGGTGATCATTCCGGTGACACGAACATCGTTGTGCGCCGCGATATCGAGCGCGTCGAGCACCTTGCCGTATGCCAGATCCTTGTGCGCCTTGACGTAGAGCAGCTTGTCTTCCGTACGAGTCTCGAAGATTGCTTTCAGACGCTGCGCCAGCTCGGCGTTTGGAATCGCTTTCTTGTTCAGGTAATACTGACCGTTGGCATCGATGCCCAGAACCTGATCCTGGTCTTCCTCAGGATGCGGCTTCAGGTTGACACCGGTCGGCGGTATCGCCTGGAATCCAGAGGTAATTGCGGGGATGACGAGCATGAAGATGATGAGCAGCACCAGCATCACGTCGATCATCGGCGTCACGTTCGGCGACGCCTTGACCCCCGAACTACCGGCAGACATTGACATGACTCAGCCCTCCTCGGGATTTACTGCGAGATGGGTGAGTTGCCGGCGGTCGCCGTGGTGTTGAACTCGCGAGTGAAGCGTGAGCGGCCAAACTCGCCGGTGCCCGACACGTTCTTGATCATGTAGTCGATCATTTCCTTCGACGTATACGTCATTTCCGCCGTGAGGTTGTCGATCTTGATCTGGAAGTAGTTGAAGAGCCACACCGCCGGAATCGCGACGACGAGACCGAATGCGGTCGTGATCAGAGCCTCGGACACGCCGGAAGAAATCGAGGCGAGTCCGCCCGAGCCCGACGCGGCCATCGCGGCGAAGGAGTTCACGATTCCCATCGTGGTGCCGAGCAGTCCGACGAACGGCGCCGTGGCGCCGACGGTGGCGAGAATGCCAAGGCCGCGCTTCAGGTCGGTGATCGTCATCAGCATCTCGCGCTCGATCGCGCGCTCAGCCGAGTTGATGTCGGCGACCGTGACGGATCCATCCTGAATCAGCGGGCGAATTTCGGTAAGCGCTCCACCGAGAACGCGGGCGACGTGTGACTTCTTGTACTTGTCAGCGAGGGTGACGGCTTCGGCGAGGTTGTCTTCCTCGAGGAACTGAGAGAACTCAGGAGCGAACTTGCGGGTTTCCTTCTGAGCGGCGCGCAGGTCCCACCACTTCTTGATCGCGACCGAAAGAGACCAGAGGGACATTGCGAAAAGGACATAGACGATGCCCTTCGCGAAGCCACCCATCTGGTTGTAAATGTCGAGTAATGACAGCTGCATTGTTTACTCCGAAAGGGGTTGGTTACCGGGGAACGGCGAACTGGAACGACTGCTGAACCAGCTGGTTGACCGGCTTTCCGCCGATCATCGCGGGGCTGAATTTCATCCGCGGGAGAACGTTCTTGACCGCTTGCGTGAACAGCTCGTTTGTCGACTTCAGCACCTTGAACGAATCCATGTCGGCTTTGCCATCGCTACGTACCACGAACTGTGCCTGAACTTCGCCGGCAATGCCTGAGCTTTCCAGAACCGAGGGATACTTCGGCTTAGGACTGTCCTGGAGCATCTCAGCCGGCTTCTCGACCTGGAACTCGAAGTAGGTCTGGTTGGTGACCGGGCCGGTCCCACCGACCACGCCGCTGCCGGTACCGCCCTTCACGCCTTTGCCGCTGAAATCGGCTTCGTTGGTGACGGCCTTGGAGAGATCGATCTCGGGAATCTTGATGTCGATCTTCACCGGAGCGCGCAGAACCTGGAAGCCCTTCGGCGGAGGCGGCTTGACGACGACCTCCTTTGGCGGAGGCGGCTCCTTCGGAGCCTCCTTCGGAGGTTCCTTCTTCATCTCGACGAACTGAATCTTTTCAGCCTTCGCCTTCTCGTCTTTCGTGCCGGCTTTTGCGGTCGCGTAAACAGCCGCCGCAATCAGCACAGTGTGAAGCACAATGCTCACGACAGTGCCGCCCGCCATCTTCTGCTTCTTAGCTTTTGACTCAAGAAGTTGGTTAAACATTTCTCTCCCGAGGGGAAGTCGTGTGCGAAAAGTGTTCGCAATGAGAAGTCGGGGGAATACCCGTAAGATTAAGAATCAATGAAATAGTATTAAGGAACTTCTAACGTATTAAAGAGCATCTACCTACTTGCTGAGCGTAAACACAAAGGGCATTTGCACCAGCTGTCGCACTTTTCTTCCACCGATCTCGGCGGGAGTGAATCGGAGCCGCGGTAAAACGCTCCACACGGCGTCTTCAAAGAGCCGATTGTCCGAGCGCAAAAAACGAACGCTGTCCACCTCCGCACGTCCTCTCTCATCGACGACGAATTGCGCCATCACCTGCCCCTCAACTCCTGAGCTTCGAAGCACTTCCGGGTATCTCGGGGTCGCACTGCCGGCGATCAAAGCAACTTGCTTCTCGACCTGATTGGCATCAAACACCCCACCTGAAGAGGAGGCGGTTTCACTCTGCCGTGATGCGCCACTGCCAATCGGATGAGAAGGGAAATCGATCGGAGTGGAAGGTGCGGTGCTTATATCGATCGTTGGCGCGTTGATGCCGATTCTCCTCGTATCGATCAAGGCAATCGGCGCGATCACACTTCGTTCCGTCGACGGGTCAGACGGCTTTGCAGGACCTGCAACCGGGCGCGGCGGGAAGTAGACGGTGTGCATCAACTCCAGAGTGCCGCGCGACTGCACGCGAGCGTGCGCTGTGGCGAGGATCGCCGCCGTGATCAGCGCAGTGTGCGCCCCGATGCTGGCAATCGTCCCGCCCGCAGAACGTTCGCTTCTGGCACTTGATTCGAGCAGCGTGTCGAACATTTGGACTCCGGATGGATTCCCGTTCAACCTCATGGAGTCCTACCCGACATCAAATAGCGCTCGCGTTAGAAGGTGATGAGGTCCTTCTAACGCTCCGATTAGCGCACCATTAATCGTTTCTTCCCTCTCCGCTCGCCCCTCGCCCCTCGTCCCTCGCCCCTCTCTTCCCCCTTCCCCCTTCCCCCTTCCCCCTTCCCCCCCTCTCACGACTTCTGTCCGTCTCCTCCCAGCGGTAGCGTCACGGTGAAGAGACTGCCGCGACCGAGACGCTACGACGCGGTGTGATTGCCTCCGTGTGCCTGCGCGATCCAGTGACTGATGGCGAGGCCGATACCTAACCCCCCCCGCTCCGACATTCTCGAGCGCACCCGATCGGCGCGCCAGAATCGCTCGAAGA
>JBKOVX010000166.1:0-7604 GCA_046724115.1 Gemmatimonadota bacterium
GAGATGGCGAGGTGGGTATCGTATGCGCGGTAGGCGGGAAGGGGGAAGGGGAAAGCGGGAAGCGGGTGTCCCGGTGCGCCCCAAGTGAGGTGATGGTCAAGGCAACTCCAGTTGATCATGCGCGAGACGAAGCGACGCCAGTCTTCCAGTGTGCTTCCCCCCTTCCCCCTTCCCGCCTACCGCGCATACGATACCCATCTCGCCATCTCCTTCATCGTCGGTCTCTTCCCGTACATGAGCAGCCCCACCCGGTAGATCCGCGACGCCAGCCACAGCGCGGCGAGACAGCCGATCGCCAGGAAGATCAGACTCCCGGCAAGCTCGAGCGGCGGCACGCCCGTCACCGCCATTCGGATCGGCATGATGATCGGCGACGAGATCGGCACCAGCGACAAAACCTTCGCCAGAGTTCCGGTCGGATTCAGGAGCACCGGCTGAATGAATACCCCAGTGCTGACGATCATGATCATCAGCGGGCTCGCTGCCTGCCGCGCTTCGCTCTCGCTGTTCACCGACGAGCCGACGGCCGCGTACAGTGACGAGTAAAAAATGAAGCCGAGCAGGAAGAACAGGAGGAAGAGAATCCCCGCGGCGAGGCTGATGTCGGGCAGCGAGAAGTTCATCACCGGCGCCCCGAGCTTTGCCATGATCGGCGCTCGGAGCTTGAGCAGCACATAAGTGGTGCCGATCCACAGTATCTGCTGGGTCAATCCGACCGCTCCAACGCCGAGGACTTTGCCGGCGAGCAGGGTGTCGGTCGGCACGCTGGACATCACGACCTCAGCGACACGAGTGGTCTTCTCTTCCAGCACGCCGCTCATGATCGTCTGACCGTAAACCACGATCGACAGATAGAGTAGGAATCCGATCGCGAAGCCGAACAACACGCTCGCCATCCCCGAGCCCGCCCGGCCACGCTCGGTGATGCGCTCGGTGCTGAAGTCGAGTGGAATGAAGGTGATCGCCTTCATCTTCGAGTTATCGAGACCTGCCTGCTCGAGGCGCGAGGCGAGAATGGTTTCTCGGATCGCGTTCTTGATCTGCGCCATGTCGGCAATCGACGTTGCGTTAGTGCCCGCGTACCGCGCTGACTCGCCCGCCAGAGTCTGTTGATTGACGACGACGTATCCGGTCTTCTCTTTCCGCATCACCTGGTGCGTCGCCGTGCTCTCGGCGCTTGTCAGCTCGCTCGGCGGCACCACTTTCACCGTCGGCATCCTCGTCGGGTTGGTGCTGTCGCCGGCGATGTTGACCGCCAGCCGATGGCCGAATCCGGTCCCGGTAGCATCGAGGATGACGGTGTTGTAGACGTCACTCGTCGCCTTGCTGCGCGATGCCAGCCAGGCTGGGACAATGATAATGGCGCTGAAAAAGATCGGGCCGAAAAAAGTGGCGATCAGAAACCACTTCGAGCGAACGCGTTCGAGGTATTCCCGCTTGATGATCGCCCAGAGCTTAGCCATGTCCGCTCATTCCCTCTTCGATTCCGGTCGCGCCGACCTTCTGCAGGAAGATCTGGTGCAGCGACGGCTGGATCATCTCGAATCGCTGGACCGCTGCGCCGGAATCGACTATGCGTCGCAGCAGCGCCTGCGGGTCTGCTCCGGGGGTCAGCTCGATCTCGAAGAACCGGTTCGAGTCGTCGGCGCGCTTCACCAGCGAATGATCGCTCAGAATTGCCGCCACATCTGCCGCTCCGTTGCCCTCCAGAGCGAGAGCAACGTTCCGCTGGCCGTGCTCCTCTTTCACACTGGTGACAGTGCCATCGAGCACCTTCTCGCCGCGCGCGATGATGCAGACGGAGTCGCAGAGGCGCTCCGCGTTATCCATGAGGTGCGTGCTGAAGATCACGGTCTTGCCACGCTTCTTCAGCTCGACGACCGTGTCCTTCAGAGCCTGCGCGTTGATGGGATCGAGTCCGCTGAATGGCTCGTCGAGTATCACGAGATCGGGATCGTGGAGCAGCGTTCCGATGAACTGCACCTTCTGCTGCATGCCGCGCGAGAGCTCGTCGACCTTGGCGAGCCCCCAGTCCTTCTCCGGCGTCTTGAGCGACAATCTCTCGAGCCATTCATCGATGCGACGGTCCGCTTCATTTCCTCTCACGCCCTTGAGCTCGGCGAGGAATTTGAGCTGGCGACGGACCTGCATTTTCCGATAGAGCCCACGCTCCTCGGGCAGGTAACCCAGCCTCTGGGTGATCTGGGGGTCGTTGGAGGAGCGCCCGAAGATGTGAATCTTCCCCGAGTCGGGCGCGATGATGTTGAGGATCATCCGAATCGTCGTCGTCTTGCCGGCGCCGTTCGGCCCCAGCAATCCGTAGACGCTCCCGGTCGGAACGCGCAGCGTCAGGTCGCGCACCGCGGTGTGCTCGGCGAAGCGCTTGGTGACACCTACTATGTCTATTGCGATTTCGGTCATGTAGCTTCGCTGCGGTGAAGTCGGGAGCGGGAAACAAATATACGCGCGAACGAAATGCCAGTTTCAGAAACGCTGATAATCGCCGCTCTCTTTTTCGTTGGCGCCGCGCTCTACGCTTCGGTGGGACACGGCGGAGCGTCGAGCTATCTGGCGGTAATGGGTCTTTTCAGCTTCGCACCGGATGTGATGAAGCCGACCGCGTTGGCTCTCAACATCCTGGTGGCGGCAATTGCGACGGTGAAGTTCTACCGCGCCGGCCTATTCAAGTGGGATTTATTCTGGCCGTTCGCGATCGCGTCGATTCCCGCGGCTTTCGTCGGTGGTGCGACGTCGCTGCCTGCGCGTCAGTACAAGATTCTGGTCGGAGCCGTACTGCTCTATGCGGCGGTCTGGATGTTCCGCTCTTCGCTCAGGCCGGTGAACAAGGAGCCGCACACACCTCCCTTGTGGGCTGCGATTTTATGCGGCGTTGGCATCGGGTTTCTTTCCGGGCTCACTGGCGTCGGGGGCGGGATCTTCCTGAGTCCGCTATTGCTCTACATGGGATGGTCTGAAACACGGGCGACGTCGGCCGTCGCAGCTCCATTTATCCTCGTGAATTCAGTCTCGGGACTGCTCGGCCATCTGTCGAGCGTGGCGCTCTTGCCGCCAAACATTCCTCTCTGGGGTGCCGCCGCCGTGATCGGCGGCTGGATGGGCGCCAGCTACGGCAGCAAGCGGGCTCCGACTCCGGTATTGCGGCAACTCCTTTCATTGGTGCTGATTGTAGCGGGAGCGAAGTTGATTTTCGGCTCGTGAGGTGAACATGGCGTTCGACGACAAGCTCGCGGCGCGAATCAAGAGACAGCTGGGAAAAAAGAAAGGCCTCGTCGAAAAGAAAATGTTCGGCGGTGTCGGCTTCATGCTGAACGGGAATATGGCGTGCGGAGTCCACGGATCGGAGCTGATCGTGCGACTCGCTCCCGAGGAGACCGACAAAGCATTGGCACAGAGGAATGTCCGCGTCTTCGATCTGTCCGGTGGTCGTCCGATGAAAGGCTGGATACTGGTCGAGCCCGCGGGCATCGAGTCCGAGAAGGATCTGGCGAAGTGGGTGGACATCGGCGCGAAATACGCCGCCGCACTCCCGCCAAAATAGGCGGACGATGGCGTACATCGATTGTGCGGACTGGCATTCCGGCGGGGGCTATCCGCCGGAACTACCATCTGATAATGCCGGAACGCACATCGGGATGTATCTCGCGTGGATCATACTTCGCGATCTCTGCAGCAAGGAGCTCATTCAGCAATCCGCCGACACCTATGACTGGGTGCAAAGCCGCGAAGTGACGGGACGCGATCTTCTTTTCACCAAGCTGGATGGAAAGTTCTCCGACCATCTGTTGAGTCCTGACGGCGAAGCGTTCACGCGCGCGTATTACCAGACAAACGGGTATGCGAACGATTACGATCGCGTACTGGGTGCCGATCTGCCGACGCTTTATCACGTCAAAGACACCTGGGAGAACTTCGAAAAGCTGGCGCCGGTGCTCGATGATCGGCTGGCAGCGTGGCGCGCCATCGGAGATGCCCCGGCGAACCTCTTTTCTTAGCGATGGTGCTGATTGTAGCGGCGCCAGCCGATTCTCTGCTCGTGAGGTGAGCAATGGCGAACATCGATCGCGCGGACTGGCACTACGGCGGCAACTATCCGCCGGGACTCCCACCAGAGAACGGTGGTACGCACATCGGGATGTACCTCGCCTGGATCGTTTTGCGGGATCTTGGCAGCCCGGAGCTGATCGAGCTGGGTGGAGAAACGTATTCAAGAGTTCAGAAGCGCCAGGCAACCGGCCGTGATCTTCTCTTCACCGAGCTCGACGAGAAATTCTTCGACGCCCTCCTCAACCCTGAAGCGCAAGCCTTCACGGGCGCTTACTACGAGAGCAACGAGTACGTCAACGACTACGATCGCATGCTGGGCGGCGATCTGCCGTCACTCTACCACGTCGAGGACAGCTGGGAAAACTTCGACAAGATCGCCCCGGTGCTTGACCAGCAGTTAGCTGCCTGGCGCGCGTCGCGGCGAGACGACTAGCCTCGAGTTTTTCTGCCGCGGGATCGCGGCGCTGTACCAGCTGCTGCTGATCGAGAGCAGGTCGAGCGGATTCACCGTGTTCGCCCCGTAACGGGCTGCCCAATGCAGGTGCGGCCCGGTGACGCGCCCCGTGTTTCCCACCAGCCCGATCACCTGACCGCGCTTCACCGTGTCCCCCACCGACACCAGCGTCTTGCTCAGATGGAAGTACGATGTCACGACACCGCCGCCGTGATCGATGTAGACGACGTTTCCGGCGAGGAAGAAATTGTCGACGAGAACAACTACTCCACGATTTGCCGCGCGCACGGGTTCTCCGACAGCGCCACGGAAATCGACGCCAAGGTGGCGGGCGGTGAGCTTGCCGTTGAAGGAGCGACCCGAGCCGAACTGGCTGGTGATGACCGAGGTACGCGGCTTGAGAAAGGATGCGGTCCACATTGGCGCTCGATCGTGGGCGCGCCGCCCGACCTCCCTTGCTCGCGCATTTTCGCTGTCAATGCGTGCCAGCGTCGCGGCATCGAGCGGCCGTGTAAAATTGCTGTCTACTGCGAGCGGCTCCGCCACCGGTGGCGGTATCTTCGGAAGAGTGAAGCGAACGCGAGCGATCTCGGTTTTGCCGGACTCGCGCTGTACGACCGCGTTGGCTACGAGGCTGCCTTCCTTTTCCACGGGCACACCACCGAGCGCATGCCACACACCGGGCGCCCTCTGCATGAAGTGCAACGGCTCGCCGGCCAGCGCCCCCCGTACCGAAACGATCTTATCAACGCCCGAGGGGGCATCGAGTGTCAAACGTACTATCGCGCCCGGCTCAGGCGATGCCGGGCTCGCGGTGAGCCGCACGCCCTGAGCGAAAACTGCGCTCGAGAATATCGAACAAAATGCGACTAAAGTCGCCAGTATGTTTTTCACGTCGTTGTGTTTCCGTTGAGTGGAACTGAAGCTAACGTATCTACCCGCTCCACCGTCGTCAGGTTCTGAATCACAAGCTGAGCGACGTTGATCGCGTGTAGCTCCTTCGGAGGCTTGATGCTTCGCTATCTCCTGACAGCAGTCGTTGTTCTAGCCGGCGCTCAGCCGGTGTTGGCGCAGCCATCGCGCGTTTCGGCGCCGATCACAGATGTCAGGTATGAGATTACTGCCGACTCGGCCGCCGTTGGCAAACGGCAGCTGGGCGTCTCGATGTCGTTTCACGTCAACGGGACAGCGCCCGTCGTTCTGGCGATTCCCGCGTGGTCGCCCGGCCACTACGTGCTGATCTGGTTCGCACGCCGGATGTCCCAATTCACTCCGGAACAGAGCGGCGCTCCGCTCGCCTGGAAAAAGCTCGACTACCAGACCTGGGAAATCACGCCACGCTCGGCTGGAACGGTACGCGTTTCGTTCAAGTATCTAGCCGACGCCGTCGATCGCGCGGTTGCGTGGACCGCGCCCAACTTTGCGTTCTTCAACGGCACCAATCTCTTTCTGTATCCGGTAGGTCGCGGCTTCAACTGGCCGGCGCAGGTGACAGTTCGCACCGAGCCATCGTGGCGCATCGCAACCGGAATGGATCCCGCGCGCGGGACCAACAGCTTCCAGGCGTCGAACTATCATGATCTCACCGACCACCCGTTTTACGTCGGGAGATTTGCCTTTGACAGCACGCAGGTCGCTGGGAAGTGGATTCGACTGGCGTTTTATCCCGCGGCGAGTCTCACGCCTGCACGACGCGACCGCACTTTCGGCTGGCTGCAGAAGATCTTCTCGGCGCACATCGCCGTCTTCGGCGAAGCTCCTTTCCGCAACTACACTGTCTTCCAGCGCTCGGACACGGTCGTGAACGGTGGCGGCCTCGAGCACCAGGCGTCGCAGGTCGATGAAGTACTCACCTCGCAGCTCGACGCGGGCTATCTGCCAGGTCTCTACTCACACGAAGGCTTTCACGCCTGGAACGTGAAACGCCTGCGGCCGGCTGACATGGTGCCGTACAGGTATGACGACGCGCAGCCGACAACCTGGCTCTGGGTCAGCGAAGGCGTGACGGATTACTACGGCGAGCTGGGAACGATCCGGGGCGGCGTCACGGATAGTCTGGCGTTCTTCAACGGCATCGGCGGGTTCATCGCTCAAACCGCCGGCGCACCGGGAATCGCGGTGAGCGATGCTTCACTCTCGCCGTGGATTTCTCCCACCGATGGCAGCGGCGGGCTCTACTATCCGAAGGGCGCGCTCGTCGGGTTCCTGCTCGACATCATGATCCGCGACGGCAGCGATAATCGTTCGTCGCTCGACCACGTCATGCGAACCCTCTACAACAACACCTACAAGCACGGCCGCGGCTTCACCAGCGCCGACTGGTGGGGAGAGGTTGGCCGCGCGGCGGGCGGTAAATCATTCACCGATTTCGCCCGCCGATATGTCGACGGCAGGGAGCCGCTCCCGACGGATTCCGTGATGCGACTGGCGGGACTGCAAAGCCGCCAGGACACCGTTCGCGAGCCGCGCCTCGGCATCTCGACAGGTAGCGACAGCAGCGGACTCTACGTAACCGGCGTCGCCCCAGGTGGGGCCGCGTCGGCCGCGGGCCTTCGTGTAGGTGACCGCATTGTCTCGCTCGGCGACGTGACCATCACCGGCGACGACTCCTTCGACACCTTCCGGCAAAAGTACAATGGTACCGCGCTCACTACTCTTCCGGTGGTGGTCCGCCGGGGAGGCGAAACCATCACGCTTCAGCTGCCGGTACGGCTGTTCTCACGGATAGTGACGGTCGTTAAGTCCATCCCGGGCGCCCCCGAAAAGGCAGTCCGTATTCGTAACGGCATTATGAAGGGGACGACAACCCAGTAAAAGTCGATGTCGAAATGGGCCCTCGCCGTCCGACTAATTGGCGAGAACCCATTCCAATGCTCGGAGGAGCCATGAAATACCTTTGCCTGATTTACGAAGACGAGAGCAGATTCGCGACGACGCCCAAGCCCGAGATGGACAAGATCATGAGCGAGTACGGCGCGTTCGGCGAAAGCATCAAGAAGAGCGGCCATCACGTGGCCGGCTACCAGCTGCGGCCCACCGATACTGCGACCACTGTTCGCTCGCGGAATGGCAAGGTCTCCACGAC
>JBKOVX010000349.1:0-6441 GCA_046724115.1 Gemmatimonadota bacterium
GCGACGACTCGCCCAATAAGCACGCGTCGAAGCACGCCCACGCGACCGGACATCCGGTAATCGCTTCAGCCGAGATCGGGGAGCGCTGGCTTTACTGCTACCCTGACGACGCCTTTAGCGAGTACTGAACTGGTCGAGCCAGAGCTCGGCATCAAGCTTGTCGCGGAACGGCCTCACCTGACAAACATCGTCGACCAGCATCTCGACCATTCGTACCATTCCGAATGCGAGATCTGAGTCGACGACGACTGCTGTTGGGCCGAGGCGTGTCCGTTCTCCGAGCCAGCGCAGCCACGCCACCAGGATACGAACATCAGCCGGCGGAAAGTCGGGAATGACGCCCCGCGCGTCGATCAGCTCACTATAGCCGAGCGCGGGTTCCTGACGTTCCTCCTCGAGGTGCGACCGAATCTCGTCGAGCGTGACACGACCTTCTGCTACCGCATTGACGCGACGGTGCTGGTGATCGAATGTCGCGGTGATAGGCACTTCACCTCCCGCGTTGACCTTATGCCAGCTTCTCCAGCCCCTCTCCGCTTGTCACAGTGTGGGCAGCCCTCGGTATTGGGTGTTCAGCAGTCCGCCGCTTGTACACGCCGAACTTGGTGAGGACCCACTCTCTCCACTCGTCGAGGATCTCGTAGAAAGTGGGGATAACCACCAGAGTCAGCAATGTCGAAGTGATGACGCCCCCGATCACCGCGCGACCCAGTGGCGCCCGGAACTCGGCGCCTTCGCCAATGCCAAGCGCAACCGGGATCATGCCCGCAATCAGCGCCAGTGTCGTCATCAGAATCGGACGCAGTCGGATCGCGCCTGCCTGAATCAGCGCTTCGCGCCGCGGGACGCCCTCCTTCTCACGCGCCCACTTGGCGAAGTCGATGAGCAGAATGGCGTTCTTGGCGACGATGCCCATCAACAGGATCACTCCGATCAGGCTCATGATGTTGATCGTCGTGTTGGTGAACATGAGCGCCAGCATGACTCCGATCAGCGACAGCGGCAGGGAGATCATGATCGCCAGCGGCTCGAGGAACGATCCGAACTGCATCACCAGAATCAGGTACATGAGCATCACGGCAATGCCGAGCGCCGAGAAGATTCTGCCGAAGACTTCGTTCTGGCTCTCGGTTTCTCCGCCCTGTGTCATGTGGACACCCTGCGGGAACGGAATCTTGGCGATGCGGGCGTTGATGTCCCGCATCACTTCGGTGAGTGGACGATTGGACGTGTTTGCCTGAACCGTCACAACCAGATCGGCATCGAGGTGCGTGATCTGAGCTGGACCCAGCCCCTGAGATATCGTGGCGATCTGACCCAACGGCAACGTTCTGGGCTGACCATCGGCACCAGTCACTACGAGCGGCAACTGCTCGAGATCCGCAGCGCGCTGCCTCGCTTCCGGGGCAAGACGTACCGTCACATCGCGCATGTCGTTCGTTGGATCGACCCAATCGCCGGCTTTGATTCCAGCGAACGCGGGACGCAACGCCTGTGCAACCTGACCAACCGTTACTCCCAATGTTCCGGCAAGACCGCGATTGAGATCGACATTCAGCTCGGGCTTCTGCCCTTTCGTCGAGAGACCGACGTCGACCGCCCCCTTCACCTGCTTCACCTGGTCGGCAATTGCTTCCGCGGTCGAGGCGAGCTGTTCCGCGGTTCCGCCGCGCAACTCTATCTGGATCTGCTTCTGCGCGCCCTGGAAGTCGTTGGTGAACACCGACATTGTGGCGCCCCCAATGTGACCGACTTCCGAGCGTAACACGCGACCAAAATCCTCGGCGCCAATGCCACGGTCCGACTTCGGCACCATCCGAACGTAGATGTTGCCGACGTTCACATCACCGGTTTGTCCACCAATTGTGGTGTAGGTGAACCGAACTTCCTTGTGCGAGCGCGCAATCTTCGCCGCTTCTTCCGCCTTGATTCGTGTGTAAGCGAGGTTCGACCCTGGCGGTGTCTCCAGCGAGATGTTCACCTCCGACTGATCCTCGGTGCCGAAGAAGCTGGCACCTACCAGTCCGACCGCCGGCAGCGCAAGCGCGCCGATGAAGGAGCCCACCGCAATCAAGACCATCGCCACGCGGTGATCGAGCGCCCACGCGATCAGGCTCTTGTACTTGATCGCCATGCGGTTGAACCACTGGTTGAACCTGTCGAGAGTGCGCGCGATTGGATTGCGCCGCTCGTGAGCTTCGACCTGCGGGTCCGCCCAGTAGGCCGAGAGCATCGGGTCCAGCGAGAAGGACACGAACAAAGAAACCAGGACGGAAGATGCAATAGTGAGGGCGAATGGCTTGAACCACTGGCCCGCCACTCCGTACATGAACGCAACGGGCACGAACACCGCGACGATCGAGAATGTCGTCGCCGCGACGGCGAGCCCGATCTCATCGGTGCCCTCGTGCGACGCCGTCATGTGGTCTTTACCCATCTCGATGTGGCGCACGATGTTCTCGCGGACCACGATCGCGTCGTCGATCAGAATGCCGATGGCGAGCGACAAGCCGAGCAGTGACATCGTGTTGAGCGTGAACCCGAAAGCCCAGACGGCGATGAACGAAGCCAGCACCGAGACCGGCAGCGCCAATCCGGTGATGACCGTCGATCGCCAGGAGTTGAGGAATACGAATACCACCAGCACCGTTAGCAAGGCTCCGATCAACAGCGCGTCTTCTACGTTGCGAACAGAGTCTCTTACGCGAACACCGGCGTCCTTCACGATGTTGAGCTTCACGCCCGCAGGCAGCGTCTTCTGAATCTGGGCGACACTTGCTCGAACTTTGTCGCTGACATCGGTCGTGCTGTACCCCTTGGCCTTCACGATGTCGATGCCAACCGCTTCGGCGCCGTTGTAAAGAGCGAGAGAACGCTGCTCCTCGGTGCCATCGATCGCGTCGGCAACTTCACCGAGTCTCACGATCTGACCGTTATGCTCGGAGACGACGAGGTTGTTGAAGTCCTGCGGGCCTTCGAGGCGACCCTGCAGCCGAATCGTGCGCTCGTCGAGACTGCCATTTAGTCTGCCGACCGGCGCCGCGAGGTTCTGCAGCTGAAGTGCGGCCACGACCTGACCGACACCAATCCCGGCCGCTTGCAGCGACTGCGGCCGCAGCTGAATCGTCATCTCGCGCTTCACGCCGCCTACGAGCTGCACCTGGGCGATACCGGGAATTCCACGGAGCTTGCTGGTGATCTCGGGATCAGCGAGTCGGGTGAGCTGGGCCGGTGACAACACTGGCGACGCCAGCGTCATCGAAACAATCGGCTGGTCCGACGGATCGAATCGCTGGAGCACCGGCTCCTTCATCTCCACCGGAAGATCCGACCTGATCCCTGAGATAGCGTCGCGAATGTCCTGCGTCGCTACCTGCGGATCCTTCTCGAACAGGAAGAGGGTGATAATCTGCGCGTAGCCATCGCCCGCGGTGCCATAAATCTTGTCGACACCGGAGATTCCCTTGATCGCATCTTCGACGGGCTTGAGCAGCTCGCGCTCGACCCCTTCCGGCGATGCGCCAGGATAAGGAATGAAAGTGAGAACGACCGGCTGCTGAATGTCCGGGAATTCGTCGGTCTGCAGACGCCAGAGCGCGAAGAGGCCAAACACCACGAGCGCCACCATGGTGACGACCGTGATCATCGGCCGCTTGATCGCAAAATCAGAAATGACCATCTGTCAGAGCCCTCCCGTCGTGCTGCTGCTCCCCGTCGCCGGAGCAGATGAAACCGAAACCTTCACCGGCGTTCCTGGAGTAATTCCCTGCGCCGCGCCCAGCAATAGCGTGTCGCCGGCCTGGATTCCCGACAATACTTCGATGGTTTCCGAAGTTCTGTCGGTAATACCAACCTGTATCTGGACCTTCTCTGCCTTTCCACCTTTGACGCGCATCACCGACGGCGAAGTGCCGCGCACATCGACCGCTGAAGCAGGGACCACGAGTCCCGTCTTCGTCGCGCTCGACATCCTGCCGGTGGCGAACAATCCACCGACCAGCGCGCGACCCGCATTCGGGATCGAGACGTAGATGCGCACCTGGCGCGTCGTCGGATCCGCAGTCGGGTTCACGCGGACGATGTGTCCGACAAATTCGCGACCAGGATATCCACTCACAGTGAACACCACCGGCACGCCGACGCGAATCAGCGCCAGCTGCTCCGCGGGCACCGATGCTTCGAGTCTCATGCTCGACGGATCGACGACGGTGAAGAGTGCGGTGCCGGGCTGCACCACATCCCCAGCCGAAACCGGACGCTCACTGACAACGCCGGCGAACGGTGAAGTGACGGTGGTGCTACGGAACTGTTTGTCGGCACTGGCCAGTCTCGAGTTCGCATCTTCCAACGCCGCCTGTGCAGCAATCGAAGCGCGACGCGACTGCTCGATGTCACGCTCGGCGATCGCACCGGCGGCGAGGAGCTTCTCGTTGCGCGACAGATCGTGGGCAGCGATGTCAGCTGCGTTCTTCGCCGCAACCACCTGCATCCGAGCCGAGGTGTACGCGTCCTGAATTCCAGTGGCGTCGATGCGGGCGAGAACGGTTCCGGGACTAACCGCCTGTCCCTGATCCGCGTACGTCTGGAGCACACTGCCCTGCACCTGCGCGCGGAGTACTGCCTCTCTCTCGGGTTCCAGCGTACCCGAGATAGTTGGACCAGCCATGATCGAGCCGGTTGTAGCTATGGCAACGTTTTCCGAGCCGACAGTAATCATCTCGAGCTTGGTCGTTTCGGCGGCGGACGCGTTGTCGCCTTTGCTGCGCGAAAGTATCGCGAACAAGATGAGAAGGACGACGGCGACGCCTCCACCGATTTTCCAGGTCCTGCTGCTGATTTTCTTCATATGATTCTCGTCGTTGCTATTTACTGTGGTGGAATGCCGGTCGCCTGCGCCGTTCCCTGCTGCGCGGCTTGCGTCGCTTGAGTCGTCTGGGTCTGCGTCTGCTGCGTCGTTGCCTGGGTTTGCGTCTGTGCCTGGGCAGCTCCGGTCGTCTGGAGCGGCAGATCAGGCAATAGCGCCAGCTTCACCCGAGCAACCTGCAGAGCCCGCGCAGCGACTGCGCGCTGGGCCACTGCCTGCTCGAGCAGAATTCTGGAGTCGCTTAGCTCGACAAAAGTGGAGATACCCTCCTTGTACCGAACTTCAGCGATCGAATACGCGCGCGCCGCCTGCTCGGCGGTGCCCTGGCTTGCCAGCCACGCAGCACGAGCCTGCAGAAGATTGTTGATGGTCACTCGTGTGTCGAGCGCGGCGAACTCGCGCAACTGGTCGTAGCGCGCCTGCGCCTCATGAAGATTGGCTTCGGCCACCATCTGGTCCCCTTTGATGCGACCACCGGTGAACAGCGGGATCTGCGACGCCAGTCCAATCGTCCAGTTAGTCCGAAAATCACCGGAGCCCGGGAAGTTGTTGAGCGGGAATGCCACCTTGCCGTACTGCGATGTGAGCAACAGCGACGGCCAACGCTGCGCCTTCGCGACTTTGAGAAGTCCTCGCTGGGCGTCGATCGCTTCCGCTGCCTGTCGCACTGTCGCTCTATCAGTCGCCACAGTGTCGGGAATTCCGATGCTTCTCAGCGCGGCGTTCGTCGCCGCCGTATCGTCGACGACCGTCGTCAATTCGAGCGGCGCCTCGAGCGGAAAGTTCAGAAGCTGTTTGAGACGCAGATACGCGACCTCGCGATCGCTTTGTCTCTGAATCACGATCGGTTGCTGATTTGCATTCGACACCTGGGCGCGGAGCAGATCGAACTCCGAGACGTTGCCGACGGTGCGAGCCAGCTGCGTCTGCTTAAGCACGTTTTGTGTTTGTACCGCCGACGACTCCGCCAGCGCAACCAGCCGATCGGCCAGTGCGGCATCGAAGTAAGCCTGAGTGACATCCAGTCGCAGTTGCGCGCGCTGGGCAGTCAGCTCGATGTCGGCCGTGCGACGTCCGGCGTTGGCCACCGCGTTCTGCGCGACTATGCGACCGCCGGCAAAGAGGTTCTGCGAGAACGACAGGCCGAGGTTGTACTGATTCTTCGCGCCAAAGCCCAAGCTCCCGAACGAGGAGAACGGGTTGCTGCCAAGGGCGCAGCGTGACGCGTCCTCGAGTCCGGCCAGCCGCTCATCGGTCGTGGCGGTGGCATCGCGAAGGTACTGATCGCACGGAGTCGGCGGTGCGGGAGGCTTGGTCGTATCGGGCGCGGGGCCGCCACCGACGCTCGAGAACTGGGACGCCAGCGTGCGGGTGTAGCTAGCCGAGCCGTTTATCTGCGGCAGAAACTGGCTACGCGCCTGCCATTGCTGGCCGTGAGCGCGGTCGACTCCAGCGCGAGCGATGCGGACCGCCTCGCTCTGCAATTCCGCGATGCGGACTGCTTCATCGAGCGTGATCGTGCGCGGAGCAGTAGCGGTGATCGGAACCGTCGGAGGCGAAGCTGGAACTGCCTGTGC
>JBKOVX010000185.1:0-4658 GCA_046724115.1 Gemmatimonadota bacterium
GCCGCCGCGTCTACCCCGCCGACGCTTGCCGCCACCGGATCCCTCATGCTCTGGCCCATTGGGTGCGCCATTGCCGTTCCCGTTTCCATTGGGAGCGGGCGCCGAAACGTTGGCGCGCGGCACGAAGACGGGATGCTCGGCCGTGTACAGCAGCTCGGGAGAGATCTCCTCCGGACGAATTCCCTCGGCGGCTTCCTCTTCCTCGATGTTTGCAACCGCCACCGCGGCGCCCGCGAGTTGCTCCGTCTCGGCCTTGAAATCGGGGAGCGATAGTGTGCGCATGTCACCTTCGACGCCGCGCAGGGTGATCCGCTCGCGGAAAATGTCGACGCTGACGACTTTCTCCTCACCGAGCTTGGTCACCACGATTTTGCCTTCCTTGGGGAATCGCTTTCGGCTCTGAACGTAAAACTCGTGCTCATAACGCAGGCAGCACATCAGTCGGCCGCACGCCCCTGAGATCTGGGACGGATTCAGTGACAGCCGCTGATCCTTGGCGACGCCGAGGTTGACAGGACGCAGCTCGGGTAGCCACGACGCCGAGCAGTACTGGCGTCCGCATCGACCGATGCCATCCAGTCGCTTTGCCTCATCGCGAACGCCGATCTGCTTGAGCTCGATGCGTGTGCGAAAAAGAGACGCGAGGTCCCGCACCAGATTGCGGAAGTCGACACGTTTGTCGGCGGTGAAATAGAGCGTCAGCTTCTTGCGATCCCACTGCCACTCGGCGTCCGACAGCTTCATGCCGAGTCCATTGGCGCGGACACGCTCCATCGCCTTGCGACGGGCGTCTTCGTTCAGGCGCTCGAGGTCTTTCGACTGGCCACGATCTTTCTCGCTTGCGAGTCGCAGCGCTTTGCGCTCGGGAAGGGAATTGCCGCAGCCGTGGGAGCAGCCGCCGTTTCTCTTCTGGGCGAGATCGCCGAGCGAGTGGATGTAGCCGAGATCCTCACCACGCTCGACATCGACAATCACCGCCGCGTTGAGCGGGGGCGGATCGGGATAATCCCAGAGAAAGAATTCCTTACGGTTGCCCTTGAAGGCGACTTCGACGAGGTGGGCCACGCCTTACTCCGTCCACGCGCCAAGACGCAGGAACTTCTGGCGGCGACGCCGCACCAGTTTCTCCGGGCGCATCTTGCGCAGTTCCTCGAGGTTCTTGAGCAATGCCCCCTGCAGCGATTTGGCCGCAGTCTCGTGATCGGCGTGGGCGCCGCCCCTCGGCTCGGGAACCACTTCGTCGACGACCTTCAGCTCGAGCAGCTCCGGGGCGGTGATGCGCAGCGCTGTCGCCGCTTTCTCACGCATCTCCGGACTCTTGGCGTCCTTCCAGAGGATCGCCGCGCAGCCCTCGACCGAGATCACAGAGTAAACCGCGTTCTCCATCATCAGCACTCGATCGGCAACGCCGAGCGCGAGGGCGCCGCCCGATCCCCCTTCGCCAATCACGGTTGCAATGATGGGAACCTGGAGCTGGCTCATCTCGTACAGGTTGCGCGCGATGGCTTCCGACTGACCGCGCTCCTCAGCGCCAAGTCCTGCCCATGCGCCCTGGGTATCGATGAAGGTGATCACCGGCACGTGAAATTTCTCGGCGAGCTTCATGAGCCGCAGCGCCTTGCGATAGCCTTCCGGGTGCGGCATCCCGAAGTTGCGTCTCAGCTGCTCCTTGGTGTCGCGGCCGCGCTGATGCCCGATGACCATGATGGTGTCATCGTCGAGTCGCGCCCAGCCGCCGATGATTGCGGCGTCGTCGCGGAAGGCGCGATCGCCATGGAGCTCGATGAAATCGGTGAAGGCGAGCTTGATGTAATCCGCGGTGAAAGGACGCTTAGGATTGCGCGCGACCTGCACGCGCTGAAACGGGGTGAGGTTCTTGTAGACTTCCTCGCGCAGGTCGTTGAGCTTGCGCTCGAGCGGCTCGATCGCCTCGGCAACGCTGAGCTGACTGTCGCCCGCTGTCTTCTTGATCTCGTCGATCTGCCGTTCCAGCTCGACGATCGGCTTCTCGAACTCAAGCTGTGTTGCTGATGCCACTGGTCAGCTCCCCCGTTGGAGTCGAACGGAAGACTCGCCAAGAATATTACGCAGAGCGTTGAGCGCCGCACCATCCGCGGCCAATGTCAGGGTCCGGGAGCGCAGGCGCGCCTGCCCGCCGGAGCCATCGCTCCACCTGAATTCCAGAGGCGCGGATCCCGGGTAGGTCTCGGCGATCGCCCGGACATCGGACATTACATCTGGGGTGTAGGCACCCTTCGCCAGCTCGATCGCGACCGTCACATTGCCGTTAGTACGCATCTCGGCGAGCTTCGTTGCCGATTCGACGATGAACGAGGGGTTGTCTGCGCTCTCGTCGCGGCGGGGATACGCGCCTCTGAGAAGCATTGGGACGTCCGTCCTGATCTGATCGTTGAGCGTCGCCCATTTCTCGGGGAAGATCAAGACCTCAGCAGATCCGGAGAAATCCTCGATGGTCAGGCGGGCGAACTCGGAGCCGCTGCGCTTGCTGATCTGACGCTTGATGCTGGTGACGACGACGGAGAGGGTCATCGGTTCCGGTCGCCAGCGACCGAGATCGGCGACGGCGTGCGTGGCGAAGATCTCGGCCTCGGTACGAAATCGCTCGAGCGGATGACCCGAGATGTAGAAGCCGAGGATCTCCTTTTCTTTCGCCAGACGCTCCGACTCCGTCCACGACGGCACGTTGCGCAAGGTGTGTGTGCTCTCGACTCTCAATGGGTCGTCGCCGACTGGCGCGCCGAAGAGAGAGACCTGTCCCGTAATGAGGTCCTCTTGTTTGAGCGACGCCTCGCGAATGGCGAGATCGAGAGCGTCGGCCAGCTGCGCGCGGTGTCCGCCGAGTGAGTCCATGGCGCCGGCGTGAACGAGCGCCTCGAGCACGCGCTTGTTGCAGATGCGGAGATCGATGCGCTCGCAAAGATCGAACAGTGTGCGAAACGGTCCGCCCTTCTGCCGGGCGGAGATAATGGAATCGATGGCGGTGCGACCGACGTTGCGAATCGCGCCGAGTCCGAAGCGAATCTTGGTGTCACCGATAACGGTGAACTTGTAACCCGACTCGTTGACGTCGGGCGGAAGGATCTCGATACCGGGCTCCTTTGAGCCAGGCACGTGCAGCTGACGCGCTTCGTTGATGTACTTGACGACGTTGTCGGTGTCGCCGATCTGCGAGGAGAGCAGCGCGGCCATGAAGTCGGCCGGGTGGTGCGTCTTTAGCCAGGCGGTGTGGTACGAGATGATCGAGTAGGCGACCGAGTGCGATTTGACGAAGCCGTAGCGGCCGAAGGTCTCGATCTGGCTGGCGATCTCCTCGATTGCGCCGCGGTCGTGGCCGCGCGCGACGGACTTCTCGATGAACTTGCCGAGCTCGACGCGAATCAGCTCGGCGTCTTTCTTACCCACCGCTTTGCGGAGAACGTCTGCTTCGGAGAGCGAGATGCCGGCGAGCGCCTGCGCGACTCTCATCACCTGCTCCTGATAGGTGATGACGCCGTAAGTGGTCTCGAGAACGGGCTCGAGCTCGGGCAGGATGTACTTGACCGGTTCCTCGCCGCGCTTGCGCCGCATGTAGACCTTATGCATGCCCGCGTCGAGCGGACCGGGGCGCATCAGCGCGTTGGATGCCACTAGATCGTCGAAGCGATCGGCGCGCATCCCTTTCAACAGGTCTGTTGCGAGCGGCGATTCGAACTGGAACACACCGACGGTTCGGCCGGCGCGGAGCATCCGGTACGTCTCGGCGTCGTTCAGGTCGAGCGAATCGAGGTCGGGCGCGGAGCCTTTGCGGTCACGAATCGAGCGCAGCGTGTCGGCGATCACGGTGAGTGTCGTGAGTCCGAGGAAATCCATCTTCAGCATGCCCGCGTGCTCGAGCGCGTTCATGTCGTACTGCGTGACGACGACAGAGTCTTCGTCGCCGTTGGACGCGCCGGCGCCTTTGGACGCCTGCGTACAAATCGGGACGTACTCGTCGAGCGGGCCCGGAGCGATGACGACGCCGGCGGCATGGACACCGGCGTGGCGCGACAATCCCTCGAGCTTCATGGCGTAGTCGAGGAGCTGGCGATAGCGTTCCTTGCGCTCCTTTACCTCGCGGCTGTCGTCCTTGCGCGTCGTGTAGAACTCTTTGATCTCGGGAATCCGCTCGATCGCTTCCTTGACGGTGAGCGAGAAATTCGGGTGGTTCGGGACGAGCTTGGCGAGGTAGTCCGTCTCGGATGGAGTGAAGCCGAGGGTTCTGCCAACGTCTTTGATGGCAGCCCTTGATTTTAAAGTGCCGAAGGTGATGATCTGGCCCACCGAATCGCGCCCGTATTTCTGGCGCACATATTCGATGACTTCACCTCTGCGCTCGAAGCAGAAGTCGACGTCGATATCCGGCATCGAGACGCGCTCAGGATTCAAAAACCGCTCGAACAGCAGGTCGAACTTGAGCGGATCGATGTTGGTGATCTGGAGCGAGTAGGCGACGATCGAGCCGGCGCTGGAGCCGCGGCCCGGTCCGACAGGGATTCCTTTCTCCCTCGCGGCCTTGATGAAGTCGGCGACGATTAGGAAGTAACCTGCATAACCGGTTTTGGTGATGACGCCAAGCTCGTAGTCGAGTCGCTCGCGGACGTTGGGCGGCAGCTCCGCAC
>JBKOVX010000046.1:0-3985 GCA_046724115.1 Gemmatimonadota bacterium
TCGTCACCATGACCGGCGATGCCGACGACGAGCGTAGAAAAAATCAGCGGCGCGATCAACATCTTGATCAGCCGCAGGAATATGTTGGATAGAACCTGGAGATCGCTGGCGTGAAACCCAGCCGCCTTGCTGTCCGGAAAGAAATATCCGGTAGCAACACCGCAGATCATCGAAACGACGACCCACTGTGTCTGCGAGAGACGGCGGGATTTCACGGACATGCGTAGGCGGGAAGAGGTACGAGGGACGAGGGGCGAGGGAAAAACCTCATCGAACGACTACCGTGCCTGTCATCGACGGGTGGATGTTGCAGTGGTACTGATAGGTGCCCGCCGTCGTGAACGTGCGCGCGACCGACGTGTTGGCGTTGTTTCCGGGAATGTTGGCCGGAGCGCCTTGAGTATCGAAGAACACGTTGTGCGCGACACCCGCGAACGCGAAGGTCACCGACTGACCGGCGTCGATCGTCACCGTGCTCGGCGTGAATGCGAGACCGGCGGTGGCGTTGACAGTACCGGCCGGTACCGGCGGCGGAGGTGGTGGCGGGGGATTGTTGGTGCTGCCGTAGGGGCCGGATGCTCCGCCACAAGCGGCAAGCGCGACGATCAACGACGCGCTGATGATGCGTGTGATGCTTGACATGGATTCGCCTTGAAATGCGTTGAGTAGATAGACTCCACTTACGCGGCGAATATTCGGTCAGCGCGCCTGGAAAGTCTTGAACGAAGGCGCGGCGATGTTTTGAACGGCTATGCTATTCCCGGACTGGCGGCAGGCGACGGCGGCTTCTCAGCACGATTCCCGGCGTCACTCCGTACTCTCGCTTGAAGAGTCGGGTGAAGTGCGCCTGATCGGCGAAGCCCGCGCGCTGCGCGACGTCGGAAAGAACCGCGTCCTCGGAGTCGAGCATCCGACGCGAGCGCTCGAGGCGAAGGTGAAGGAGATACTGGTGCGGGGCGAGGCCCATCGTCTCCTTAAAGGAACGCGCGAAGTGCGCGGGCGACAGTCCAACCTCGTTGGCGAGGAATTCCACCGAGAGATTGGAGTCGGGGTTGGCATTTATCAGCTCGAGCGCCCGACGTCTGGCCGCGGTCGACAATCCGCCGCGCAGTGGCGTGAGGCCCGGCTTGCGAACGCCGGCGTGGAGCACCAGCTGGTGACTCAGTCCGGCGGCGAGCGCTTCGACAAAAGCGAGGCCGCCCGGATTCCCCGCCTCGGACTCGGCGACGAGCGCGCCGACGATGTGTCCGATCTGCGTCTTGGCAATACCATAGGTACGGTGCAGCTCCACCGGCGGAGCATCGGGCGCACCACCGACGAGTCGATTGAAGTAAATGGGATCGATCGACATTCGCACGTAGCGGAAGTTGCTGTTGAGACGAACAGAGACGAGATCGTCGGCGGGACAGAACCACGCCGCGCCGCGGCGGAGAACGACGCGCCGGAATCCACCGAGCTCGCCTTTGACTTCCATGGTGAGCGGCCGGTCGTCGAGGTTGAGCGAGACGTAGTGGTGCAGGCCCGCGACTTCGTCGACGGCAGCGATGTTGTTGGTCCCCGCTTCGAGCTTGAGGCCGGGCCAATCGAACTGCTGCGTGGTGACGATGTGCGGGTCGTCGCGAAAATCCACGCGGCCGAACATGTTCGGTCCGTGCGCGACGTTCATCTCGACGAGTTGCTGTTTCACGTCTGAACATACGCATGGAAATGTCCGGTGTTCCGGAGAAACTGTTGTTAAACCATGCGCGCGGAGAATTCGCTGTTTATTGTTCGGTTGGCCCTACGAGGGATGTCCGATTTGTCCTACAAACCGAAAAAGAGATGCCGTGCCGATCACGTACGAGATAGATGCGAAGCGACGTCTGGTCACCAGTTATCACACGGGAATTGTGACCGATGAGGAGATTCATGCGCACCGTCAGAAGGTTCGCCACGATCCGCAATTCAATCCAAACTATCGACAGCTGATCGATCTTAGCGGAATCACGGAAGCTCGCGTCAGCACCGACGCCGTGACCTCTGCGGCGACAGACCAGTTCTACACTCCCGGCACTCGTCGCGCTTTCGTGGCGACCACCGATGCAACCTTCGGCCTGGCGCGGATGTTCGCCCTCCGCGCCGAGGGCGAAGGCCAGACGATTGAAGTATTTCGCGATCGCAAGAAGGCCGAGGAATGGCTGGGCCTATGATGAATGCCCTTCGGAATCATCTGCCATCTGTCCGACGAGCTCCTTCTGAGCCGCGGCCAGTCGCTGGACAGACTCGTTAAGAGCCACCACCTCGGCTTCCAGATGTTTGATGCGCTCCGCCGGCAGCGCATCCGCTGGTCTGCCGCGATTCACCAGCGCCATCACCACCCGCTCGACTGACTTCACCACCCGGTCGACTATCGGCGGGACGATGTCGTCGACGATTTCCGGAACTATGGCGAATCCAACTACCAGTAGGACGACTCCAACTATCAGCAGCTCGTCGCTCACGGGCTCTCCTTTCTCTACTTACGAGAGAGACAGCGTGCCCCAGGCCTATACCATACGGCTACTCACCTACTATAGTGTCGCCGCGGGCGCCCTCAACCCGCGTCTACTTCCGAATCATCGGAATCGCGAGCAGGATTGCCGCGACGACGCCGAGTCCGACCGATCCGTACCAGACAAGTCGATAGCGCGTGAGCGCACCGATCGCGCCGAGTGCGATGGCGATCTGAAGAAGCGCAACGGCCGCAGCGTAGATCTCGTGCTGTGAGAGCAACGCCTCGGCCTCGCGCGACTTCTCGTCCCGTTGATGCTCAAGCTCTTTCGCTGCGCGACTGATCGAATCCTGCTGGGCGATGTAGCGCGCGGATTCCTGCGACAGTTGCGGCGGCGCGCTTTTCCCCGCCGCTTGCCAGGCGTTGATCGACCCCAAAGTGACGGCGCTCTTGATTCCCTTCGCCTGGTAGTACGCCCACTGGTCTGACGCCTGTGCCTGGAACCGGGTGGCGTCGGTTTTCAAGACCAGCGCTTCATTCACGGTTGAGCCTGCCTTGAGTGATGCAATCGCCGCGAGCGCGGCGAGGATTGCGGTGGTGAGCGAGATCCAGCGGAGAAGTGAGCCTCTGCTCTTCTCCAGCTCCTTGTCGATTTCCTCTCGCAGCGAATCGGTGTCGATTTCGATTTCTTCGGGCATCAGGTTCCTCGCGATGGGCCGCATTACTCGAAAACCAAATCAAAGGGGACGGCCTGTCCGGAGGATTACACAAACCATCTGCCGTCGCGCGCGACAAAGGCGATCGACCGTTTCTGGCGTTGCCGTTTTTCGTGTTACTGGAGCGCGCGCGGTAATCTGCTGGAAGCGAGCGATATCGAGCCGATGCCGAGTGCGACGCCGGCCAACCAGCCCCCGACGACGTCGTCGATCCAGTGCTCGTCGAGATAGAGGCGAGACCAACCGACGGAGATGGCGAACGCCGCGACCGCTGCCCACACCAGCTTCCGTTCACGATCAGAGAGCTGGTCCGCGATCTCTCCGGCGCTCGCGACTGCGATTGCGGTGGCGGCCGTCACGTGTCCGCTCGGATAACCGAAGCGGCTGCGGCCGTGATGTCGTCCGGCTTTGGGCGGGCGGCGCTGGTGCACGAACAATCGTACTGCGTTGTCAACCGCGATCGCCCCAAGCGACGCGGCACCAGGACCAAGGCCACCGGTTTGCTTCTTACGATTGATCAAATCGCCGAGCGCGGCCGCGAGGAATGGGTGGATATGTGGGCCAGCGAGATAACTGATGCCTTCAGCGATTGAGCGAAGCGCTGGGGAGCGCCGCGGATGAATCCGTCGGCGTACGGCGCGATTGATCCCCGTGGTTGCATCGCGTTTGGTGGCGAGACCGAGTCCGCCGGCGAGAGCAGCGCCCGACAGTGCGGTTATGGTGCGAGGTGAAGTCATGCGCTAATGCAAAGCAAGGCACGTTCCCGCACTGCACGTCTCGAGAGAGGTGGCTGTAATCG
>JBKOVX010000267.1:0-4460 GCA_046724115.1 Gemmatimonadota bacterium
AGTCCGAGGTTCCCAGCCACGATGTCCGGCCGGCCATCGCCGTCGAAATCTCCAATCGCCAGACTGTACCACCAACCGCGCAGCGCCGGCAGCCCAGTCGATTGCGTCACGTTTTCGAGTTTTTTTCCGTCGTTGCGGTAAAACTGGATCGGCATCCATTCACCGACGGTGACGAGATCAAGTTTTTTGTCGCCGTCAAAATCGACCCACGCGGCATCGGTGATCATTCCTCCAGGATTGACGAGGTCCGGCGCTACCTGTTCGGTGACGTCCGTGAAACGGCCGCCGTCGTTGCGGAGCACGTAGCTCCTGGTCGGATGCGGATAATCACGCGGCGTCAGCCGGCCGCCAATGAACAGATCCGGCCTCCCGTCCCCGTTGAAATCTCCAACACGCACCGTCGCCTTGCTCGTGAGCATTGGCGGCAGCGCCTGCGGATCTCGCTTGAACTTCCCGTCGCCCTGGTTGATGTAGAGCCTGTCCTGCAGGAGCGGCGAGTTTGGCGCGAGCTGGTACCCGCCGCTGGCAACGTACAAGTCAGGCTTGCCGTCGCCGTTGGCGTCGAAAAAAACGGCTCCCCAATCTTCAAAGGCCTTGTCAGCATCCCACGGTTGCCCCTGCGCCGATTCGACGAAGCTTCCGTCCTTGCGTTGGAGGAACAGCTTTCCAGGGACACCGCCACCGCCCCCTATGAACACGTCGTCGAGACCATCGCCATTCACATCGGCGACCGCGATCGGAGGGCCGTGTCTGGAGACCATGTACGGGAGCAGCGGTTGCACGCTGAAATCCATCTGCGTCGCCGCTGCCGGCTTGTAATCGAGCCCTTGGAGATGCACGGCCTCGAACCACTGGTTCGCTGTCGTGGCCGGGACTGGACGCGATCCGGTGCCCGCGGCGCCTGTCCGCGCTCTGGCGTCGGTTTGTCTGACGACGAGCTGCCGATCGACGGCAAGATTCGTCAGCAGCTGATATCGACCGTCCGGCCACTCGATTTCCAGACTGTCCACGCGCTGCGCGCGACCGAGGCCAAAGTGCGCCCGGTCGTCCATCGTCGACATGAACCCCCGGTACGGCGTGTAGTAGATGTATTGTTTCTGGCCGCCGGCGGTGAGAATCAGCTGCGCCCCGATTCCCGCGGTCTCTTCGCGCGGCGGCTCGCCGACGAGTTTGACCTCCAGGTAGTGATGCGCTTCGTCTGTAGGCGCAACGTTCTGGTAGATGAACGCGGGCCCATCGATGTTGTTCACGACGAGATCCAGGCGCCCGTCGTTGTCGAGGTCGGCGTATGCCGCGCCGTAGGAGTAGGCAGGCTCGCTGAGTCCCCACTGTTTGCTTTCGTCGGTGAACGTCAGGTCGCCATTGTTGCGGAAGACGTAGCCCGACTCCTTGTAGCTCGGTAGCTCTCTCAACAGGCGCCGCGCTCCGACGGTATCTCCTTTCTGCCTCGCCGAGAAAATGGCGGCCATGTAATCCAGATCGTTGACTGCTTTCGGGTAGCCGTTGCCGATGTAGATGTCCTTGTAGCCGTCGTTGTCAAAATCGGCGAATAGAGCACTCCAGCTCCAGTCGGTGTGCGACACCCCCGCCATGCGTGCGATTTCGCTGTAGACGACGTCTCCGTCTTTGGTGACGCCGTTGCTCAATTGCAGCGAGTTCTGCGAGTAGTCGTCCCGAAAACCGCGCGCGCGCGCATCCAGCAACCCCTCGTAACTGACCAGCCCCCTCGTCTGCTTCTGTAGCTGGAGGTCGCGCGGCATCATGTCGACCTGCAGGATGTCGGGGCGTCCATCGTTGTTGAAATCGGCGATGTCCACTCCCATGCCCGCCTGGCTCGCGTGCTTGAGATACTTCGCCGCCTTGTTGGTGAACGTGCCGTCACGGTTGTTGATGTAGACGACATCGTTGGGCGTGCCGTCGTTGGAGACGTAGATGTCGGGCCAGCCATCGCCATTGAGATCGGCGACGACCACGCCGAGTCCGTAACCGGCGTCGCGCAGTATTCCCGCCTGCGCCGAGACGTTGGTGAATTTGCCGGGTTTCCCGTCCTTGCACTCGCCTCGATAAAGCTCGTTATAGCTGCCGGGGGTCTGCCCGCGCACGGCGGCGGGATGGCTCATCACGCCCCGCGAGAAATCCTTCGGCGAGTTATTCAACAGGAAAAGATCGAGGCAGCCATCGCGGTTATAGTCGAGGAAAACCGCATGCGTAGTGAAGCTGGTGTCGGCGATGCCGTACTGCGCCGCTTCCTCGGTGAACGTCCCGTTCTTGTTGTTGACGAAAAGAAGATTGGCCCTGTCTGCTCCCTTCGACCACTCGGGACCTGACACTGAGACGTAAATGTCGAGATATCCGTCGTCGTTTATGTCGACCATCGTCGCCCCGGTCGCCCACCGAGTGGTCTTGACGCCGGCTCGCTGGGTGATGTCCTCGAAATGCATCCCACCTTTGTTCCGGTAGACTCTGCTCGAGAGCATGTTGCCCGAGAAGAAAATGTCAGGGAGCCCGTCGTTGTCGATGTCGCCAACCGCGACACCGGCGCCGTTGTAGACGTAGACGTCGGTTTGAACGTTCAGCGAGTCGCTCGTCGTAATCGTGTTCGCGAAGTCGATTCCGGTATCCTTCGCACTCAGGAGCTTGAACAGGGGATGCTGTTGCTCGGAGCAGCCCACCGTACCGACCAGCAGAATTATGAAGATTGGGACAACGGAGCGCTGCGCTCGAGCGAGGCGATTGGGTCCGCGTCTCGCCAGGACCGTTATAACCAACGTCGCACGCCTGCTCGATACTGTCGATATTGGTCGCCAAACGTATCCGCGAGTCGCCGCTCTTCGACCGGAATGACGACGAAGTGGATATACGCCAAAAGAAATGGGAGCACGATCAACGGCCAGAGCTCGAGACGAGCCCCGGCCACGCCGACGTAGATGAGAGTCAACCCCAGGTACATCGGATTGCGAGTGAACCTGTAGGGACCCGCCGTCACCAACGCCGAGGGCGTCTCGAAAGGAATCGTCGTCGTCTTTCGCTTCTTGAAGATCCCGAGGGCAGAAAAGGCGATCACAATCCCAATCCCGACAAGGGTGAAACCCACCTCCCGGATCACGGTGCCGCTCACAGCCGGACGAATTCTGACCGGCAGATACAATTGCACGACGAAGCCGATCAGATACGCCAGAATGAACACCCACGGCACCGGAATGTTCATCGCTGGGTGAATGTCACGTCTCACGAATTAACGTCCTGTATGAGGTGAACTAGCTGGCAAATTTGGTTCTGCACCACCAATTTCTCCGCATGAATAAACGCCTGCCCATTTCTCGCGTCATAAACCTCATCCCCGCCGAATCTCAACGCTTCTGGACAGGCGACGACGAATCTGAAGCCCGGCGCAGGCTGCTCGCTAGTGATGTCGACGGAATTCTTGGCATCGACGGCTCCTTTGCCTTAGTCGCCGAGGACGGTGAGCGGGTCATGCTGGCTCGGAGCCTCGATCGACCACTCCGGTATTTTCTCGCTAAGGCCGTCGACGGACCGGCACTGATCGTCGGCGAGCGCATCGACGAGATCGCCGCCGAGCTGGCTCGGCGCGGCTGGTCGGACCAATTCCATCCATCTTATACGCGAATGGTGCCGGCGCACCACATAACGACACTGCGACTGGTTGGGTGCCCCGATCCGAACCCCGTGCACCGACGTTTTTTCGATCCGCCACGGGCGACGCTGCCACCGGATCTCGACCTCATCGGTCGACACTACATCGAAGCTCTTTACACCGAGCTGCGACGCTGGCTGCATGCGCACGACCGCGCAGAGCCGATCGGAGTTCCGTTCTCGGGCGGTATCGACAGCGGTGCAGTGCTCCTTTGCCTGTACAAGCTGCTCCTCAATGAAGGAGCATCGCCGGCCAGACTCAAGGCGTTCACGCTGTCGATTGACGGCGATGGAGACGACGCGCGACAGGCGCGCGACTTCCTCTGCCGGATGCATCTCGAGATGTTCGGCGAAACCATCGAAGTCTCTTCGGCCGCGCTCGATCCGCTGGGCGCTGTCGCCGTTATCGAAGACTACAAGCCGCTGGATGTCGAGTGCGCGGCAGTCAACCTCGCGCTGCTGGCAGGCATACGTGAGCGCTATCCAGAGTGGAGACTGCTGGTCGACGGCGATGGCGGGGACGAGAATCTCAAGGACTATCCCATCGAGGCCAATAGCGAGCTCACCATTCGGAGCGTCGTCAACAATCGCATGCTCTACCAGGGAGGATGGGGCGTCGAATCGATCAAGCACTCTCTCACCTACTCTGGCGGATATAGTCGCGGCTGTGTGCGCAGCTACGCATGCGCGCGGAAATTTGGGTTCGACGGATTCAGCCCGTACACCCGCCCGTCGGTGATCGCGATCGCCGAGGCGATTCCATTTGCCGACCTTACACAAGGCTCCCACGAGCGACTCTACGCTCT
>JBKOVX010000307.1:0-4311 GCA_046724115.1 Gemmatimonadota bacterium
CTACAAAAGAGAAGTTCACAGCGAAAGATGTTCAGGCTCTGCGCCAGCGTACCGGCGCCGGGATGATGGAGTCCAGGAAGGCGCTCGAGGAGAACGATGGCGACATGGAGAAGGCCATCGAGTATCTCCGCACGAAGGGAATCGCCAAAGCCGAGAAGCGCGTCGGCAAGCAGACCAGCGAGGGAACGATTGGCAGCTACATCCATCACAACGGCAAAGTCGGCGTGCTGGTGGAAGTGAACTGCGAGACGGACTTCGTGGCTCGCACCGACGCTTTCAAGGAGCTGGTGAAGTACATCGCCGAGCACATTGCGGCGGCGGCTCCGGTTGCAGTCGACAAGGACCAGGTTCCCGCCGACAAGGTGGAGAAGGAGCGTCGCATCTTCACCGAGCAGGTGAAGGAGAGCGGCAAGCCGGCTCACCTGATCGAAAAGATCGTCGCGGGCAAGGTCGAGGCGTACTACAAGGACGTGGCCCTCGTCCACCAGGCGTGGGTCCGCGAGCCTAAGAAGACCATCGGCGATCTGATCAAGGAAGCGTCGGCGAAGGTCGGGGAGAACATCCAGGTTCGACGTTTTGTTCGGTTCCAAATGGGGGAGGAGTAGCTGGCAACTCGGTACTGAGAGCGATTAACTGCAACTGCAACAGAACGGGTGCGAGCAGTGAGAGGTGTAGGTAGCAGTGGTGAGCTCACGACTCCAGGACGTACCTAGGTGGCGTGAGATCCACTGCTTGTGCTACGAAGGCCAGTGGAGACGTCCTGACGTCGCGGACTGAAAACTCGGATCTTTGCTACTCGCTGCTCGCACCCGTTCTGTTGTCTTTCATATTTTCCCATCGACCCATTGCCTGATCTCAAGTACAAACGCGTTCTGCTTAAACTTTCCGGCGAGGCTCTCGCCGGACAGAAGGGCACCGGTTTCGATTTCGAGATTCTGAACCGACTCGCCACCGAGATCAGCGGCATCGCCAAGATGGGAGCGAGCGTCGGCCTCGTAATTGGCGGCGGCAACATCGTGCGGGGCGCACAACTGTCGAAGATGGGAATGGAGCGCGCCGGAGCCGATTACATGGGGATGCTGGGCACGGTCATCAATGCACTGGCGCTTCAGGACGTGCTCGAAAAGGCGGACCTCGAGACGCGCGTGATGACGGCCATCGCAATGGAGTCAATCGCCGAGCCTTTCATCAGGCGACGCGCCCTGCGCCACTTCGAGAAGGGACGCGTGGTGATATTTGCCGCGGGTACGGGTAATCCGTACTTCTCGACCGACACGGCCGCCGCTTTGCGCGCGATCCAGATCCACGCCGACGTCATCGTCAAGGCGACCAGCGTGGACGGTGTCTATACCGCGGACCCGAAGCGCGACCCCGAAGCCAAGAAATACGACTCGATCAGCTACCGCGATGTCATGATCGAGGAGCTCGGCGTGATGGATCAGACCGCGATCACGCTGTGCAAGGAAAACAAGCTGCCAATCATCGTGTTGAACATTCACCGTCACGGAGAGGTTGCGAAGGCGCTGATGGGCGAGCGCGTCGGAACGATCGTACAATGACGACAATTCCTCAGATCGTGAAGGACTGCCGGACCGCGATGGAGAAATCGTTGGAGGCTTCGAAGCGAGAGCTGGCCTCGATCCGCACAGGCAAGGCGACGGTCAACCTGCTCGACACGGTTCGCGTCGATGCGTATGGCCAGCAGATGCCGATCAACCAGGTGGCGAGCGTGTCCGCGCCGGAGCCGCGGCTCCTCACCGTCACACCATGGGATAAGGGCCTCACCCACGCTATCGAGAAGGCTTTGCGCGAATCAGATCTCGGTCTGAACCCGCAAACCCAATCCGGAGTCATTCGCGTTCCACTCCCGGCTCTCAACGAGCAGCGCCGCAAGGAGCTGGTCAAAGTCGTTCACAAGCTGGCCGAGGAGGCGCGAATCGGGATTCGCCACGCCAGAACGTCCGCCCGCGATCACCTCAAGCACCTGGAAAAAGCGTCAGAGGACGAACAAAAGAGGGCCGAGAAGGAGCTCCAGAAGCTTCACGACGACTACATCGGCAAGATCGATGAGTTGTTAAAGGGTAAAGAAGCAGAAATCATGGAAGTCTGATCCGTGTCGGAGCTGACACGGCGTATACTCTTCGCGGTCATCGCTGCGCCCGCGAGCATCGCGATCGTCTATTTTGGCGACTGGGCGCTGGCGATCCTGCTCTCTGTCCTCGCCGCGCTTGCCGCGTGGGAGCTGTTCAGGATTGCCCGAGACACCGGTGCGTTCCCCCTCGACGTCGCGGGCATCGCGCTGGCGGCGCTCATTCCGATCGCGGTCCATGCCCAGCGCCTCGGCCTGTACACACTTTCGCTGACGGTGATCGTGGCGATAGTGCTGCTGCTCTTCGCCAGCACGATCTGGCTGAGGGGGCCTCAGGGCAAGCCGCTGTCGTCGGTTGCGATCACGGCGTTCGGCGTGATGTACGCCAGTCTCTTCTCCTACGTCTACGCTTTGCGCTACCATGATTATGCGGTGGGAGCGGCCGCTGGGACGGCACTCGTGGTGCTTCCTGTTATCCTTACCTGGGCGACCGATGTCGGCGCGTTCATGTTTGGCAGGACCTTCGGCAGGAAGAAGCTGATTCCGTCGATCAGTCCCGGCAAAACCGTGGAAGGCGCGGTCGGCGGACTCGGTTTCACCATCGTGATTTGCCTTTTGTACGTGAGGTTCATCCTCATGCCGTATGCCCAGCTCGGGCTCACCATCCAGGGTGCGGTACTGTTCGCGATCGTCGTCAGCGTCGCCGCCCAGACCGGTGATCTGGCGGAGTCACTCCTCAAGCGCGAAGCGGGAATCAAGGACAGCTCGAACATCATTCCCGGACACGGGGGAATTCTCGATCGGTTCGACAGCCTTCTTTTCGTGATGCCGATCGCATTCCTGTTGTTGGGCCGGCTGCTGCTGCCCATCCCACAATGACAGTGCTCGCCGCGCCCAAGGGGGTAGCGGTGTTGGGCTCAACCGGCTCGATAGGAACCACCGCGCTACGGGTACTCGATCGCCAGCGTGAGCGCTTCCGCGTTACCGCGCTGACCGCAAATAGCAACGCCGCCCTGCTACGGGAGCAGGCAAAGAAGTTTTCTCCCTCGTTCGTCGGGATGGTCGAATCGCAAAGCGACGGCGATGACGCCTGGAAAAGTGGCACCGAGGCGCTGGTCGCGGCCGCGACGCGTAACGATGTGGACATCGTACTCAACGCAATCGTTGGTGCTGCCGGTCTCGACGCGACGCTCGCCGCGCTCCAGGGCGGAAAGCGCGTCGCGCTGGCGAACAAGGAAACTCTCGTCATCGCCGGTGACCTGGTGCGGCAGGCGTGCGCAGCGGGAGCGGGCGAAGTCGTTCCGGTGGACAGCGAGCACAGCGCAATACTTCAGTGCATCACCGGCCACCCGACAGCGCAGGTCCGACGCGTCGTACTCACTGCCTCCGGGGGACCATTTCGTGACTGGAGCAAAGAGCGGCTGGCCTCGGCGACGGTTGAGGATGCGCTGCGTCATCCGACCTGGCGCATGGGACGCAAGATCACCATCGACAGCGCGACGCTGGCCAACAAGGCGCTCGAAGTGATCGAAGCGCACTTTCTGTTCGGATTGCCTTACGATCGAATCGATGTCGTCGTCCACCCCCAAAGCATCGTCCACTCCTTCGTCGAGTTCATCGACGGCAGTGTGCTGGCGCAGATGAGCGTCCCCACTATGGAATTACCGGTCCTGTATGCTCTCACTCATCCGGAACGGGTCCCCGATGAGGGCGTGCCGACGTTCGATCCTGTTAAACTTTCCCCCATGACTTACGAGCCCGTCGATCACGAGCGCTTCCCGGCGTTGCAGCTGGGTATTGCCGCCGGCAGGGCGGGTGGCGCGGCACCGGCGGTTTTCAACGCGGCGAACGAGTGCGCGGTGGCAGCGTTCCTCGCTGGAAGGATTCACTTTCCTGATATTGCGCGGGGCATTGGATCGGCACTGGACAAGTTGAGCGGGTTGCCTTCCGATACGCGTGAGCAGCTTCTCGCCGCGGATGCTGCGGCCCGCCGTCACGTTCAGGAGATGTTCCGGTGCTGAGCTGGCTCGCGCCAATCATCGTCTTCGGGTTGGTGGTGTTCGTCCACGAGCTCGGACACTTCATTGCCGCCAAGCTTACGGGTGTCTATGCGCCGCGCTTCTCGATCGGCTTCGGTCCTTCGCTGCTTAAGAAGCGATTTGGCGAGACGGAATACATTCTCGCCGCGCTCCCGCTCGGTGGTTACGTGCGCATGGCGTCGC
>JBKOVX010000063.1:0-3921 GCA_046724115.1 Gemmatimonadota bacterium
GTCCATGCGTAATGGCACGGGCTGCCGCGGTGAGTCGGGTCACGCCGCGGATTCGATCGGTCCGAGCTTGATGAGCCCATTCACCTGCAGCTCACCGATCAACTCCACCACGTCTTCGTCAATCTGCCCTCGCTCCGCGTCGGGAAATCTTTCCTGCACCGCGGCGCACAATCCATCCACAGTGTTCACTTCCTGAGCGAGCGTCTCCCAAACAAGAGCGGCGACTTCGTTGAGCCCGTAATAGACCTCGCTGGACGGCGAGAACAGCACGGCGCCGTCCGGAAGCTTGGTCCAGGCGATGGTCGGGTTTGCAACCGAAACTGTCTGTGACAAGTGAGGTATCTCCGGCGAGGGCAAGAGCCAATCGGGCCCCCAAAAAGCGCAGGCGTCGTGCCCGCACCCCCGCGGAGTTAAACCTTTTCTAAGCGTATGTCCGGGCGGCTCTTAGTGAGGATTTCCGGGCTGCGTTGCGCCAGTGCGACAACTGTGTCGCGCGCGTTTCGGTCACCGTTGATCAAGAATCTTTTACGCTTCTCGCGTGGCCGGTCAGGGAAAAAAAGCTGCGTGTCGACGCGAAAAGTACGAACCGATTTCACGAAATGTTTGTAGTCCTATTACCACAGGAATGGGGCAATACCGCGACAAAGCGAATCCAACAGCCCCAACCCCCTCACTTGTCGGTCTCATAAGCGCCTGCAAAAAAACAACTTATCAGTGTAACGGATTCGTCTTCGGTGGGAATGGAAGATGCTTTGGAGCCGCCTGAAATGCCGCGCATGCGGCGCATTCAATCGAGCAGACATGCTCCCGCGCATGTTTACTCGGAGTCGACCCGGCGGGTACTCTTGCACCCGATCACGTGATCTCCGCACCGTATCAGCGCCTACGTCAGCAACTCCTCGCCGACCCCAGAGTCTGGGTGGTGACCGGCGTTGCCGGCTTTATCGGCTCGAATCTGCTCCAGGAGCTGTTGGCTCTCGGTCAAACCGTCGTTGGCGTTGACAACTTCTCTACCGGTCATCGACTGAACATCGACGATGTATTGGCGGGGCCACTGGAGAGCACCGCGCACTTCCGTATGGTCGAGGGCGACATCCGCGATCTCGAGACCTGCCGCAATGCGTGCCAGGGCGCTGATTACGTTCTCCACCACGCCGCGCTCGGGTCCGTTCCATGGTCGATGGACGATCCGCTCCGGACCAACGCGGTGAACGTCGACGGTTTCGTCAACATGCTGGTGGCGGCGAAGGACGCGGGCATCAAACGGTTCGTTTACGCGTCTTCGAGTGCCGTGTACGGCGACAGCCCGGAACATCCGCAGCGCGAGGAAAAGCAGGGTCGTCCGCTCTCCCCATACGCGGCGAGCAAGTCGACCAACGAGACTTATGCTCTCGCATTCCAGTCAAGTTATGGACTCCAGTCGGTCGGACTCCGCTACTTCAACGTATTCGGCCGCCGCCAGGATCCCGCTGGCGCATACGCCGCCGTGATTCCACGCTGGATCGCGACGCTGCTGCGCGGAGACCATTGCCGGATATTCGGCGACGGCGAGACGACACGTGATTTTTGCTACGTCGCGAACGTGATCCAGGCGAATCTGCTCGGGACAGTTTGCAGTGATGCCGCAACCGGTGAAGTCTACAACGTCGCGTGCGCCGACTCGATCACCTTGAACGAGCTGTTCCGGATGATCTGCGATCGTCTGGCGACCTACGACCCTCGTTTCGCCCACATAGCGCCAGTCTACGATGATTTCCGACACGGCGACATTCGCTTCTCGACGGCCTCTATCGAGAAGGCTCGCCGCATGCTCGGCTTCTCACCGACTCACAGTGTCGCAGAAGGTCTGACCGAGGCGATGGCCTGGTACGTAGCGAGAGCGCGCGCTGGCAAGCACGAAGTGTCCGCTGCTCGTAGCCCGATTCGCACGCTCAGTCCTTCCGTTCCGGAGAATCCTGTCACCCTGGCGGCTTCGTGAAAGAAATGAATGCGCAGAAGCTGGAGGCTTTGATTGGATTCGGCGACGAATGGATGTCGCGCTCGATGGAAAGCGTCTTCGAGGGCAACGGATACAACGTAACCCGCGTGAGTTTCGGCAGTCAGGCTCTGAAGCAAGCGCGTACGCGACGCTTCGATGTGATCATGCTCGAAGAGCGTATGGAGGGCCTCACCGGGGTTGAAATCTGCATTGCTCTACGAGATGACCCGCTTTTCGATCACGCGACTCCAATTGTAATCGTTTCCTCTGCGCATTCGACGCTGCCGGGCAGGACCGCCGCTTATGCCGCCGGAGCCTGGGAGTGGTGTCATCAGCCGGTCGACGTCGACGCGTTGTTTCTCAAGCTCAAGACCTTCTTGCGCGCCAGGAAGGAACTCGCCAGCGCGCAGGCGCGGGCGTTGATGGATCCAGCCAGCGGTCTGGTCACGCCGTTCGGCCTGCAGCAACTGGCCGAGCAGCTCGAGGCCCGGGCGGTACGGAAGCACGAGGCCTTCGCCTGCCTCGCTTTCTCCTCCCGATCCATGGGCGACGGGCCGCACCGCGCAAAGACCGACGAGACGCACGCCTTTGCGGATCTCGCTCACCTCGTGCGCGAGCAGGCGAGAAAATCGGACATCGTTGCGCAAACCGGGGAATCACGCCTCGCGCTGCTCGCTCCCGATACCGACGCCGCTGGCGCGCGCATGCTCGTCGCGCGCTTGCAGCGTCAGCTCGATGCCACGTCGAAAAGGGCAGATCCGACTGCGAGTGTCGGATTCAGCGCCGGCTATTGCGCGGTGTCGGACCTCGCGGCCGCCAATCTAGGTTTGAACGAGCTGGTTCAGCGTGCGGAGAGCGCGCTCGCACATATTGCCATTTCGGGGCAGAATGAGGCGGTGGTAAGCTTCGATGAAATCCCAGTCGCCTAGGCATTCGCCGCCCCACTGATTGCCCGGTCGATGGTTGACTGGAAAACTAGCGTTTCATAGAGTGAAACGACCGCGCCAGACGTAACGGGTCGGACTTTACGTCCAAGACGCTATTGACCTTATCCGGACTACCCCGTAAGATGGGCGTCCGCGAGCAGGTCAATCGTGGACGGAGAGCGCATGGCGCAAGTGGAGCCAGCTGCAATAAAGACCGCGTCGGCCCCAGGCAACTTCCAGGACTACTTTCCAACGGTTCCTGCCGGCAACACCACCACAGACGGCCGTGGCGGTGGCGATTCCGCCCGCGGTTCCGGGATCTTTTCCCCCTCGGTGACCTCCCTTCTTCGCGCGCTCGAAGTCGCGGCGGACAAGACCGCAACGTCCATTGCCCACGGCACCAAGCAGGCTCGCGTAGAAGTTCGTGAGCGACTGAACGAAGTCATTAGCTGGCTGAGTTTTTCACTCCGTAGCAAGTCACAGAGCGCGCCAGTGCCACCGGTCATCGCGCGCGAATACGTGTCCTCGCTCAAGTCAAGCTTCCTTTCGGAGCTGGCAGTAACACCCGATCTCGATGCCAATGAAGTAGTCCGGACGCTGCTCAAGCTGGACGAGGCCGAGGAAGCGTGGCGGAGGACGGAGCGTGGCAAGTTCATCTCGCGACTCACCGGCGCCGATTGCGCGGACGCCGTGGTGGCCATCGCGCACGACATTCGCTCACCACTCTGCTCGATTCTCCTGCTGGTAGATGCGCTTCGTCACTCGGAAAAAGCGTCGACGCCGGTGAGCGAGAGGCAACTTGGCCTCATTTACGGCGCGGCGTTCGGCCTGAGCACCACCGTATCAAATCTCATCGCCGCCGCGCGCGGCGATGGGCTTGTACAGGACGAGCCAATGCCATTCTCCATCAGCGACACGCTGCATTCGGTGTGCGCGATCGTGCAGCCGATGTGTGAAGAGAAAGGCATTCCACTCGGCATGGAGTTCCCAGAGCAGGACGCACGCATCGGCCACGCA
>JBKOVX010000085.1:0-7966 GCA_046724115.1 Gemmatimonadota bacterium
AGAAGCCTGACTGCCTGTTCGCGCGGGAAATTTCCGATCGTGCTGCCGAGAAACGCAACGAGTGTCGGATTGGCAACCGGTGGCAGCTCGAACGGCTCGGTGATGTCCGACGCGACCGGCTTGATCTGAATGTCGGAATAATCGACGCGGAGCTGGATCGCTGTCGCCTCCAGAAAGTCCTTGCTTACATCGACAGGCACATAACACTCGGCGCAGCCATTGGCGCGCATCGCGTTGAGGATGATGCGTGTCTTGGTAGCACTGCCGGCGCCGAGCTCGACGAGCGAGCACGGCTTTACGGCGGTGATGATCTCGGAGATTCGCTGCTCGAGCAGCAACCGCTCGGCGCGAGTGAGGTAGTACTCGGGGAGCTGGGTAATCTCCTCGAACAGCTCCGAGCCGCGCTCGTCGTAGAAATATTTTGGGGAGAGCTGTTTTGGCGACCGCATCAGTCCCTGGCGGACGTCGCGCAGCATCTGCTCGCGCGAACGACGCACGGTGTACGGCGGTGTGACGCCGCTCACATCCGAATTGCGACCGTTTTTCACTCGACGTCCCTGGCGCAGCGAAACCCGCTGAAGATCTGACGGCGGATGGGATAGTCCCAGTTGCGGAAAGTATTGCGAATTGCGCCAGGTCGCGTGGCCCACGATCCGCCTCGAAGGACCTTGTAATCCGATCCGAAGAATTCCTCCGAGTATTCCTTGTACGGGAAACTCTGAAAACCAGGGTACCCGTGGAAATCGCTCGACGTCCATTCCCAGGCGTCGCCGATCATTCCGTAACAGCCAATGGGAGAACTGCTTTCCTCGAACGTCCCGAGTGGTGCGGTATCGAACGACAGCTGGTCGATGTTCGCCAGCCGTGAATCGGCCTCTGAGTCACCCCACGGGAATGCGCGAGCTGTCGACGTCGACGGATCCCACGACGCAGCAGCCTCCCACTCGAATTCCGTCGGCAAACGCTTTCCGTCCCACTTGGCAAATGCCTCGGCTTCGTAGTAGCAGACGTGAATCACGGGACGGTCAGGATCGAGGACGCGGCTGAGATCCATGGTGCGCGTTATCCAGCGATTCCCGTCGCGAGTCCAGTACTTCGGTGAATTGGCTCCAGTCTCCGCCAGCCACAGGCTGCCGCCCTCAGACCAGAACTCGTCGCGCTCGTATCCTTTGTCGGCCATGAATTCCAGGTAACGACCGTTCGTCACCGGATAGCGATCGATGAGGAATGGACGCAGCTCGATCTGGTGACGCGGGCGCTCGTTGTCGTACGCCGCGGTTCTGTCATCGGTGCCGATCGTGACTCGGCCGCCCGGGAAGCGGAGCATCTCGTTCCGACGCGAACGGCGCTTGGCGAACTTGCGCGCCCGCGGAGCGCGATAAGGCTCACCCTTCTTCAATTGCAGGGTCTGGAGGATGGTCTCGTTGTGCTGGTACTCGTGCTGGAGCACCATGTGATAGACGTAGGCATCGCGGAGGAGCGGATTGCGATCGTCGAACTCCACGGTCTCGAGGCGATCGAGCACGCGCGATCGAATCTCGGCCAGTCGCTCCATCATCTCCGTGAGAGTCGGCAGCGCCAGTGATGCCCGCGCGGCGCGGGGGTGCTCGAAGGGATTGTATAACCCCGGCATCTCCGAGAACTCGATCGGACCATCGAGATTCTGCGTGAGCCATAGCTCCTCGAAGTGCGCGATGTGGCCGACGTCCCAGATGATCGGACTCATCAACGGGTCGTGTTGCTGATGCAGATCTTCGTCGGACAAACTGGAGATGAGCAGCAGGGTTCGGTCGCGAGCCTCGGTAAGAAGGCTCGCGATCTCCTGCTTCGAAGGCGGAGCAGAATAGACGGTCGGAGTTGTGAGGCGGGATACAGTCATGGAAGGAGATGCAAAATACCTATCTGTGCAATGATAGTGAGGTCCCCGAAACTTGCCAGCCAAGGCGGCGTTCCTACGTTATACGCGCGCACCGGCGGATTCACCGATCTCCAATTCCAACAGGCGTTTACGGAACTGCGATGGGGACGCGTAACGAAATGAACTCATGATGGATGACGAGATCCACACGCATTGGCTTTATGTTCATACGCCGTCCAGGAAAACGAACGGATTCTGAAAACACGAATGGAAGAAGAAAGAATTGCACTGGTTACGGGCGGCAATCGCGGGATAGGCCTCGAGGTATGCCGTCAGCTGGCTCAGCGCGGCTTAACGGTTGTACTCGGTTCGCGCGATGTGGCCAAGGGGGTCGCGGCTGCGCGTGAGCTCATCGCATCGGGCGGCAGCGTAGCGGCCCGTCAACTGGATGTCGCCAACGTGCAGAGCATCAGGGAATGCATGGCATGGGTGCGACGAGATGTTGGCAGACTCGACATTCTCGTCAACAACGCAGGCATCATGGTCGACGAGGGCGATGCCGATCCGATCGAAGAGCTGGAGATAGTCCGCGATACCATGCAGACGAACGTCTACGGGCCGCTCCTACTCTCGCGACTTGCCATACCCATAATGAAAAGCCGCCGTTACGGCAGGATCGTGAACCTTTCGAGTGGCATGGGCTCGCTTGCGGAAATGGGCGCCGGCTATATCGCCTACAGGATGTCAAAGGCCGGCATCAATGTTGTGACCAGGGTTCTGGCGGCCGAGTCGGAAGGAATGGGGATACTCGTGAACTCGGTCGACCCCGGGTGGGTAAAAACGGATATGGGCGGACGCGGAGCGACGCGCAACGTCGCGAAAGGAGCGGAGTCTGTCATATGGCTCGTAACGCTGCCCGACAACGGTCCTACCGGCGGATTCTTCCACGATCGAAAAGCGATCCCCTGGTAGAATTGCACTGGTCAATTTCCGGGAATAGGTTTTCGGTCGATAGCAACATGGCCAATCCAGACACGGTTGCACTCAGCCCACCGGGCCGCCACAGCCCGTTGATCGGCTTGTTCGAGCGAGTCCCCATAATAGCAGGCAGCGCCGTTGCCACTGTCGGCGCACTCGTACTCGCGGGCTGGGCTCTCAACCTTCCTTTCGTGACGACGCCGCGGCCGGGCGGATATCCGATGCTGCCGCTGACGGCGCTCTGCTTCATCCTCGCCGGGGTGTCCCTGACGATGGCGGTGCGTCATCGTCGAAGCGCCACCTCCGAAGCTGTCCAGCAGAGTCTCGCCGCGCTCGTCGCGACGATCGGAGTGCTCACCATCTACGAGTATTTGCGCGGCGGGGAATCCGGATTCGATCTGCTGCTGTTCGGTGACAGGCTCCGCCAGGTTTCTGCCGATCCCACGGGGCGCATCGCCGTCAACACCGCCGGAAGTTTCCTGCTCATTGGGCTGGCGCTGCTCTCGATTCCGCACGACCACAGAAAGCACGATCTGCGCGCGCAGATGTTCGCGACGCCGGCAATTTTTATCAGCCTTGTCGCCGTGCTCGGCTACGTCTTCGGAGTGAAGGGAACGTCGGAGATCTCGCAGTCCTCGGTGATGGCGCTGACGACGGCGTCGTGCCTGGTGGTACTCGGCATCGGAACTCTGGTAGCGGTCCCAGATCGCGGAGTGTCGTCACTGCTGATGGATGAAGGCGCAGCGGGAGTTCTCACGCGCAGACTGCTTCCCGCCGCTTTGCTCGCTCCGATCATACTTGGCGTCATCCGAATGCTCGGGGAGTCGACCGGGATTTATGAATCAGAGTTCGGTGTGTCGCTCTTCGCGGTTGCCGCGATTCTCACCTTCGTCGGATTGGTGTTGTGGTCGGCGCGAGTGCTGCGCGATACCGATAAAGAGAGAGTGGACCTGCTGGCGCTCGAGCAGGAGGCGCGCGCGAACGCCGAGATGTTGCGAGCCGAAGCGGAAGCGGCACGCGCCGAGGCGGAGAGCGCCAACAATAGCAAGACCGATTTCCTGGCGGTGATGTCCCACGAGCTGCGGACACCGCTCACAGCCATTATGGGATACGAGGAGCTCCTCTCGGATGGAATCACGGGACCGGTGACGGAGCTGCAAAGGCAACAGCTGGGGAGGATCAACGCCAGCGCGCGTCACCTGCTGGGATTGATCGACGAGATTCTCACTTTTGCCCGCGTCGACATCGGCCGCGAGCGCGTGAGATATGAATCAATGTCGGTGAATCACACTCTTGGCGACGCAGCGGCACTGGTCGAGCCAATGGCGGCGGCGAAGGATATCAACTTCATCGTCGAGTTGCTCGACGAAGATCAGGCGATCCAGACCGATGGAACGAAGCTGCGTCAGATGCTGGTGAACCTGCTGTCCAACGGTATCAAGTTCACTGATAAGGGCGAGGTGCGAGTGAGCTGCTCGGTGGCAAGCTCCATTCTGGAGGTACGGATCGCCGACACGGGCGTCGGTATCTCCGCCGACAACATCGAGGATGTGTTCGAGCCCTTCTGGCAGGCGGAGCAAACCGCGACCAGGAGAACCGGAGGGACCGGACTGGGTCTGAGCGTGACGCGCAAGCTGGCGCGACTGCTCGGCGGCGATGTCAGCGTCGCCAGCAGGGTCGGCTCGGGGAGCACTTTTCTTTTGACCTTGCCGATGAAGGCGCCGGCTGGCGAGACCGTACGGCGCCGCGACACGCCGACGACTCCGAGCAGCGCGATCGCCATTCGAATTTAGATCGCTGCGCTCTCAGCGAGCGCCGACTTTCGCGTCCGGCTCGGAGGTCACAGTCGCGCCCGCTTCCTCGAGCGGCGCCACGAAGTTGAACAGCCTGAGCCGAAGATTTCCGCGTGGACCGAGTGACGGATCGTGCTCGTAGAAGGTTACGGAGCAGTTTGCGATCTCCGCTTCCTTGTCGATGGCGAGCAGCTCCGTCTCGGTGAGATGCTCGAGGATGTAGCGCATGCAGAGGACAACGACGGCGTGACAGACGATGAGCACGCGTTGGCCACAATACTCGCGGGAGATCATCTCGGTTGCGCTGCGCAGCCGCAGGATCACATCGCACCAGCTTTCTCCGCCGGGCGGCCGATGGTAGAACTTTCCGAGGAGCCGGCGGAATTCAGCCTGGTCCGGGAACTGCTCCCTGACGCCAACGGCTGTGAGTCGATCCAGGATTCCGAACTCCTTCTCACGGAACCGCTCGTCGACGATGAGCGAGTAAGAGTCCTCCTGCATGCCGGCGGTTTGGACGATGAGTCCGGCGGTACGACGCGAGCGCAGGTAGGGCGAAGTGAGTACGATATTCGGTCGCCTGTCCGGGGGAAGCGCTCCGAACCAGTTACCCACCGCAATTGCCTGGCGCTGGCCGAGCTGGGAGAGTGGAACATCAACATCGCGGACGTCGATGTCGATTGTCGATTCGCCGGCTTCGATTGCCGCCTCGCGCGCAACGTTGCCCGCCGATTCACCGTGTCGAACGATGTAGAGCAGGTCCGGCCAGATCTGATTTTCTTTCACGGGCGCCAGTAGCTCAAAGAGCGTACCATTTTAGGATGAGATCGAGTCCCGACCAACACGATCCCGACTGGCCGCGGTACCCGGAAACGATTCTCCGGTTTGCGATTGATCCCGCGCTGGAAATAGACCTTCGCGAGATTCCCTCCGAAGATGCGCTTTCGCGTTTGAGAGCAGCTGGGTTGAGCGATCCGTTCGCCGTAATCACGGCATTCGATCCACGGGGTCGGGATTTATCGCCAGCGGAAAACGAAGAGCGGAAGCTGCGTCTTGATCGCAGACTCAGGAAGTCCGGCTACCGACTCGTGGATGTTGATGCATGCTCGCCCGATCGGTCGCATTGCGAACGCAGCGTCGCGGTTGTCATGGAGCAGAAGATGGCGATCGACGTCGCCCGCGAGCTGGATCAGGTCGCGATTTTCTGGTTCGACGGCAACCGGTTCTGGATCCTGGGCGCGATTGTCCAGGCGGATCCGCTCATGCTCCCGAGAAATTCGTGATCCGAACGGCATGTCCTAAGGGGGGAAAAAAGCCCGGAGCCGCGGCAGTGAGGGCCGGCGGCTCCGGGCAGGTCGTCTGCTGTGGTAATTCTTACGTCAGAGGCTTGTACTTGTAGCCGTAGATGCCACCCTTCGTGGAATTGACCTTGAACGTTGCCGTCGACTTTGCGGCAACCGGGCCAACCGTTGCCGTCTGGGTATCGACGACCGTCCCACTCTTGTCAAGCAGGTCGATGCTCAGATTGTAGGTCTTCGAGCTGGCAGTACGGTTCTCGATCGTGCCCGCTATCGTCGTTCCATCGCTGCGGCGGGTGAATTCTGTAACCGTGAACTTCACCGGCGCGTTTTCCGACTTGTTGTTGAAGTAGACGAGCGAGTCGGTGTAGATCTTCTGCAGCTTCTTGTCTTTCGTTCCCTTGTACATCCCCTGATACGCAAAGGCGTATAGCAGCGGATTGTCGGGGTTGCTCGGGTCGATCGCCACGAGCTTGTCGATGAGCGGGAAAGCCTTCGAGTACTCGTTGTTCTGGATGTAGGTCGCCGCGAGGTTGTTGATGGCGTCGCGTGAATACGGATTCTGCGCCAGTGCGGCATCGAACAGCTTGCTGGCGTCCGCCTGACGCCCATTGCGCGTCGCGACGACGCCCGCGTGAATCAGAGTCAGCTCGCCGTACTTCGACGGATTGGCCAGTAGCGGCGCGTAAATCGTCGGGACCGAGGCGCTGTCACCGGCGGCCATGTACATCCGGGATTCCTGGTCGATCGCATCGGCGAGAAGGAGGTCGTTGCTCGCTACAGAGACGTAATCCTGCCATGGCTTGATCGCCTCCTTGGCGGCAGCGCGCTTCGCTGCTCCGCTAGCCGCGTCCGCTCTCTCCGAAGCCGCGGAAGCGATCTCGTACAGCGTCTTCGAGCGAACGTCGGCGTAAGCGGTATCGGTCCCGGCGGCGGCGATCGTCTGCTTCCAGTAATCATTGGCCGCTGCGTAGTTCTTGCGGCTTTTCGCGACAGAGCCGAGTACCGAGTAAGCGTACGGCGCCTTGCGGTCGAGGATCAGCGATCTCTTGGCGAGTGCCTCCGCCGAGTCGAGCTGTCCGGCGTTCAGCGCGTTGATGGCGCCGTTGAGTGTGTTGAGCCACGGCTTCTGCTCTCGCCACTGCGCGATGACATTGGCGCACTCCGGCATCGCCTTTTCGACAACCGAGAATGACGAGTCAGCGGCGACGAAGAGGTCGATGGTCCCGGTCGGGTTGCTGGTGAGTCCGAGGGTGCTGCGCGGAACTACGACCTGAGCGTTTGGCTGCATTAGGTAAATGATGTATGCCTCACCACGCAGATAATTCCGCGCGGTGGGGTTGTCGGTACCGTTGTCGACGAGTTTCAGAACGTCCTGCAAATCACGCGTCGGATTTCCTTTTTCCGAGGCGGAGATGGCGCGCGTCATCGAGAACTGCGCTCTGGCGATGTCGCCCTTGGTATTGGCGGTGGGATCGCACGCCGGCGCATTCTGCGCCGCGAGAGGCGCTGCGACAACGGCGATCGACAAAGCGGCCGCAATTCTATTCATTAATACTTTCATCAAGGATCTCCCTGAGGGACGGGGGACGGGGAAGAGGGGCGAGGGACGAGAGACGAGGTGAAATTAACCTACGCATAATATACCGGGCAGCATTCTTCGTTCCCGTGAAACCGGTCAGATAGTCGCTGCCGCGTCCTTTACCAGCTGGACGGCTCGCCGGACCTGCGCCTCGTTCGTATGAATGTTACCAATGGCGATTCGCAGGGCTTACTCGCCTCGCACCCGAGTGTGCGAGATGAAGACCTCTCGGCCAGCGAGGACCTTCTGTAGCACCGCCGCATTGTGCTCGTCCAGCTCACGACCACTAAAGCCGCCGTATCGGTGCCGGAAAACTATCGTCGAAAAATTGACGTCGGCCATTCGCTCTAGTGTCGGATCGGAGTCGATCTCGTCGGCGATCTGTCGTGCAATGCGGATTTGCTCACGCACCAGTGACTTCAGCCCTTCGACCCCGAAATTGCGGATGACGAACCAGAGC
>JBKOVX010000394.1:0-14936 GCA_046724115.1 Gemmatimonadota bacterium
CCGTAGCCGGCGTTGTAGCCTGTCGGGCTGGCGATCGCGCTATTGATGCCGATCACTTCACCCTTTGAGTTGACGAGCGGACCACCCGAGTTGCCCGGGTTGATTGCCGCGTCCGTCTGAATCAGATCGCTAATCGCGTACTGATTGTTGCCGGTCGGATTCATCAGCTCGGCGAGACTGCGGCCTTTGGCGCTGATGATTCCAGCGGTGACGGTGTTCTCGAGTCCAAGCGGATTGCCGATCGCCAGCACCCACTCACCAATGCGCGACGTTACGTCGTTGCCGAGCGAAACGGTTGGGAAATTGTTGCCATCGATCTTGATGACCGCGACGTCGGTAGTCTTGTCGTGGCCGACGACCTTCGCCGTGAAAACGCGATGGTCGAGCATGCGCACCGTCACCTTGTCGGCGATCGTCTCGCGATCGGAGTTGGTGACGACGTGGTTATTGGTGAGGATGTAGCCGCTCGACGTGACGATGAAGCCCGATCCCTGTCCCCGCATCGGACGCGACTGCTGCGGGATGTCGAACTGGCGGAAGAAATCTTCCATTCCCGGCGGAACGCCTTGGGGAACCTGCGCGCGACCGCGCGAGCTGGTGTTGCCCGTGCGTGGGGCGCTGAAAACTTCGATCGAAACAACGGCGGGGGTCACGTTGTTCGCGATTGCAACGAATGCGTTGCTGGCTTCGGCGATTGGCTGGACGATCGCCGAATTGGTTCTACTCTGCGCAAATCCGAGCTTGGTCCAGTTGAGCCCGGATGCAATGATCAACCCGCCTATAAAAGCGGTAACTGCGGCTACGAAGAGCCGCGCTCTTTGAGTTCCCATCGACATGCGACTAAGCGGCTAAAGGGTGTAACTATAAGACACGATGCTGGAGCTTCAGGTTTCACGCCAGTCCTGAAATTTTTTTTGGCGGGTGCGATGTTAAGAAACCTCCAACGTTTCTTATACGTCGGGACCGTGCTATTTGCTCCACCACTCTGATAAGAGACCGACTGGCTGAGCTCGCCTGGCGTAACGGTTTGCGAGCTCCACCAGCAGCCTCAAAAAAAAAGAGAGATATCCGGTTTTACTTCCGCCGGCATCCGCCGCTCGGCAAAGGCGCGCGGCGAAGGTCAGTGCATTCCCTTGTAATGAAACGATACCGGTATAAAAAAACGTTACACCGTAATTGATGGTTCGGGTGACTCGCCAAACGCAAGTCGTTGTGAAACAAAGTGTTCCGATGGGGCACACCGGTTGCTCTAAGGAGGGCTTTCTCCTCCCCCAAAAATCAACCGCAGACGGTCCCCGATGCCCCGCCTCAGACTATTTCGTTCGTTTGTTTCGCTCGCCGGCGCGTTCCTCATTGCGTCGTGCGTGGCACCGGACCTTGCCAATCCCACGGCGCCCGTTGCTACCACGTCACTCGCTGATCTCCAGCTCACCGCGGTGACATGGAAGCAGCAGCTGGATGCCCCGGTCACGGTTTCACAGACGATCGATCAGGCGGGCGGCACCATCTCGATCCCTCAGACTGGCCTCACGATCGAGTTTCCTGCCGGCGCGGTGACCTCACCGGTCGCCATAACCGTCACTGCGGACGTGAGGTACGTCGCCTACAAGATGGAGCCCGCGGGCACGCAATTCCTGAAGGACGTGCGGGTCACTCAGCTCCTCAACACGACCTCTGTCTTTGGTCTGCCACTGACTAGCGCACTCTACGCCGCTTACATCGCCGATGACGGTGTGGATCTGAGCGGAGCCCTCCCGGTTTTGGAGCTCGAGCCTTCCAACACCATTTTCTCTCTGCTTTCGCCACTCGTTCCGCAGGCGGAAGTCTGGACCATCAGACACTTCTCCCGGTACATACTCGCCTCGGGCTGAGCGATGAACCCAGAAATGGACTCGACACAGGGTATCGTCACCAACGTGCGCGTGCCGATGCAAAAATCCGACAACGTAGAACGCGCGCATCTGCTTGTCGAAATGGCGCGCCTGGCGGAGCAGCTGAAGGAAGACTCCAAGGCGATCCGACTGTACGACGACGCGCTGTCGCAGTTCTCCACGGACAGCCTCGATCCCTTCCTTCCCGAAATCTTGCGCTGGAAAGGCTCATTGCTCCGGGACGTCGGCGAGACTGAACGCGCCTTCCGGTGTTACGTAATAAGTCTCGAGAAGGCACGACTGATCGGCTCCGACCAGGCGCAGGCACACGCGCTGAATTGCCTGGGGACCATCGCACAGCGACGAGGTGACCATAGGGAAACCCGGCGTCTGTACTCCGAGGCGGCCAAGCTCGCAAAGTCGGCAGGCGACTCCAGACTACTCGGCATGATCGAGCAGAACCGCGGAGTGTTGGCGAGCATGCACGGTGAGTTCGAGGAGGCGGCGGAGTTTCTTGCCAACAGTCTCAGCGCCTTCGAGCAGGCGTGCGACCCCGAGGCCATCTCGTGGGTCCTCAACAACCTTGCAATCCTTCACACAAAAAATGGCCACTTCGATGACGCACGCGAATACCTGGAGCGCGGCCTTGCGATCGCAGTACGGCGCGGAGATGTGTCGGTCGAGAACGTGATCACACTCAACCTTGCCGACGTATTCATGCGCCTCGGTGATCTGGAACAAGCCGATGAGTGGTGCGCCAAGGCACTCAGCCACTCCCGCCGGCGCGAGGATCACATTACTGTCGCGGGGGCTCTCAAGATCCGGGCAGGGATCGAGCGCCAGCGCGGCGCTTTGGACGCGAGCATCGCCACGCTCCGCCAAGCGATCCGCGAGGTTCAAGGCGCTGAAGACCCGCTCCTCCACGCCGAATTGCTGCGTGAGCTGGGCGAGATCTCCCGCGCAGCGGGAAATGCGGGCGCCGCCCGCTCAGCCTGGCGGGAAGCGGTCAACTCATTCCAGCTCGTCGGGGCCAGTCAGGAAGTGGCCGACTTACAGGCCGAGATTCACCTATTGGCCGGGTGACACCCAGCTTCGACTGAGCCCCTCGCTGTAGCCCGTCCCCCTGTAACGAAACAATGCGGGTGTAAAAAAACGTTGCACTGTTATTGATGAGCTTGGTAAAACCGCTCAACGCAAGTCCTTGGGAACAAACAACTTGATATCGGGCACACTGGTTGCCTTAGCGTGACGCTCCTGTGTCCACCCCCTCTCGCAGACCGATGATCCGCAACCGACTCCTTCGCTCCTTTGCTTCGCTCGCCTGTGCCAGCCTGATCGCGTCGTGCGGTACGGACTCGGCCACACCAGACGTAACGGGGCCCTCCGACCTGGGCCTCAGTGGTCCGGCGATCGACGCAGCCGGGCGCCAGTTCAACGCGATCTGGTGGACGCAGGACCTGAGTGCTGTCGCCCAGGTGTCCGGTACGATCGACCAGTCGGGCGGGGTTCTCACAATTCCCCAGACCGGCCTCAAAATCGAGTTTCCCGCCGGCGCTCTAAGCGGCCCGCTCACGATCACGGTTACCGCCGACCAGCGGTACGTCGCCTACAGGATGGATCCGGCCGGCACCCAGTTCCTCAAGGACGTCACGGTCACGCAATCGCTGTCCAACACGACCATCTCCGGACAGCCGCTCCAACGCCAGCTCTACGCCACCTACATCGCCGACGACAGCGTCAGCCTTTCGGGGCGTGTCCCGGTTATAGAAATCGAGCCGTCGAAAACCGTTTTCTACCCGAACTCTTCGCTTCCCCAGGCACACGTCTGGATCATCAGGCATTTCTCGCGCTACATGCTCGCGTCCGACTGATAGTTGCTGCTGCGTTTCTCGGGTCTGCTACCTGCAATCTGATAATTAGTCCACCGCCACCGGGTCCACACCATGATTCGCTCCAGGTTTTTGCGCTCGTCGGTACTTGTCTTAACGACTTTCGTCGCGCTCTCTTGCTCTGAGTACTCTCCTACCGCCCCGCCGATTCAGGCGCCGTCGCAGGCGCAGGACGGGTTGATATCCGGTCTCCTCGGTATCGTGACGGACCTCCTCGGCACGGTTCTGCGGGTCATCACCTTCCAATCCGACCCCAACGGAATCCCAGTCAACGCAGTCAGGTGGACTGGTACGCATGTCGATCAGACTCGCTCCGTCTCGGGGTATATCGGTCAGAACGGGGGCACACTTGCCCTCCCGAGCTCGGACTTCGCGATCACGTTCCCGTCAGGCGCGTTGTCACAGACGACGCTGATAACGATCGTCTCCGATGGGACGGGCTATGTGTCGTATGACATGAAGCCACACGGTCTGCGCTTCAACAAGCCGGTCCTCGTAACGCAGCGCTTGAATAACACCGCGGTCTATGGAACTTCTCTTGCGTTGAGAGCGGCGGGAGCCTACTTCCCGCAGGATCCGACGGATTACAGCGGGACTATCAACGCTTCCGAAATTGAGACGACGATCATCTATTCGTCGAAGAACGACGGGAAGGCTGACGTTGAAACGTGGTCGCTCAACCACTTCTCGCGATACATGCTCGCTTCGGATTAACCAGGGAAATCCGAGGCTTCCTTCAGGAGATGCATGAAATCCCCTAACCAGGCCGGTCTACATGGTTCAGAAATCCGATAATGTAGAACGCGCCCAGCTGCTGGTCGAAATGGCCAAGGTGGCAGAGCAACTGGGAGAACATGGGAAGGCGGTCAGTCTATACGATGACGCCTTGGCGCAGTTCGCCGAAGACAGCCTCGACCCGTTTCTTCCAGAGCTTCTGCGCTGGAAGGGGACGGTGCTTCGCGAGAAAGGCGAAACCCATGCTGCCTTCAAATGCTACACGCTGAGTCTGGAAAAAGCGCAGGCGATCGGTTCGGAAAAGGCCCAGGCAAAGGCGCTCAATTGCCTGGGGACGGTGGCGCAGCGACGGTGTGAACACAAGGAAACGGAGCGCCTTTACGCCGAAGCGTCCGCGCTGGCGACGAAGGCGGGTGACTCCAGGCTGCTGGGAATGATCGAACAGAACCGCGGCGTGCTGGCGAGCATGCGCGGAGACTACGCCGAGGCCGCGGCCTTTTACACAAACAGCCTCGGCGCTTTTGAAATGGCGTGTGATGCAGAGCCGATGTCGTGGGTTCTCAACAACCTCGGCATCCTCCACACCAAGATCAGAAACTTCGGCGAAGCCCGCGATTATCTCGAGCGCGGGCTCGCCATCGCGGTGAACCGAAGCGACAGGACGGTGGAGAACGTCATCCGACTCAATCTCGCCGAGGTCTGGATGGGCCTGGGTAGCCTCGAGAGCGCGGATGAGTGCTGCGGCGAAGCGCTCGATCAGGCGCAACGCCGCGGCGATCACTTGACCGCGGCCGGCGCCCTCAAGATTCGCGCGGCGATCGAACGCCAGCGCGGCGCGCTCGACAAGAGCATTGCTACGCTCCGCATCGCGATCTACGAGGCAGAGGAATCCGAAGACCGGCTGCTTCACGCCGAGATGCTGCGCGAGCTCGGTGAGATTTCCCGCGCGGTTGGTAACTCCGGCGCCGCGCGATCGGCCTTTCGCGAGGCGGTCGATTCTTATCAGACCATTGGAGCAAATCAGGAAGTAGCGGAAGTCCAGGCGCAGCTACACAAGCTCCCGAACTGACAGCTTTCCGACAGCTGACCGCGCAGGCAACTCTCGGGGTTGCTGGATGGCGCGCTCTCTCGTCTTTGTAGCGCTGGCCGGAGGTCCCAAGTCGCGACTATCGCGAAAAGCCGCCGTCCGGGCGCCCGCGCTGTCCATGACCAATCAAAGGCCCACAATAGAATTGAGGGCGGTCGAATCTTCGGCCGTCAGGGAAAGTATCGATCGCGCCAAGAACGCTGAGCGCGATGGGCACTGGGCTGAGGCGTGCGCGATATACGAGAGCCTGGTCAGGGATCCCGAGGCAAACTCCAACACCCGCCTCGCCGCGTTGCGATGGCTCGGGCGCGCCTACCTGGAACAGGGAAACAGAGGCGCGGCCCTCGACGTCCTCGAGGCCGCTGTCGCTTCCGCCGACATCCTAGGCTCTCCATCTGCCGTGGCGCAGGCGCTGAACGTCATCGGAATCGTCTACCAGGTCAGTGGGGATCTGGATCAGGCGGCGACGATCTACGAAGCGGCCCGGGCGAAGGCGGAGCTGGCGGGAGATGGCGCCCGCATCGCCATGATCGACCAGAATCTGGGGACGGTGGCGATGATTCGCGGCGACCTCCGTGGCGCCCTGGAAGCCTTTCGCCTCAGTCATCTCGGCTACCAGACGCTGGGGATGCGCAATCACGAAGCACAGATCCTCAACAACATCGCTCTGGCCTACATGGAGCTCGGCGAGCTGGCCGACGCCGAGGCTGCCTACAACCTGGCGGCCGAGGCGTTTGATGAGGAGGGTGATCACGCTCGACAGCTCGATCTCGCCGTGAACAAGGTCCAGCTCTACATCGCCGGCCGCCGTTTCGACGAGGCGCTGGCGCAATGCGATAAACTGCTCGCCCAGGCCGGAGACGATCCGGCTCCATGGCGCGGTGAAGTTTTCCGGCACGTCGGAGTCATCGCACGCGAGCGCGGTGATTTCGGTGAGGCGTCCGACAAGCTGCGGAAGGCCGAGGAGCACGCTCTCGGGAGCGGAGATCTCTTGCTGCGAGCCGATGTAGCGGAGCAGCTGGCTGAAGTGTACTGGGCGCAAAAGCGCCATCGTGAGATGCTGCAGTCTCTGAACGAGGCACACTCGCTCTACTCACAGCTCAAGGCGCAGCACCGCGTCGCCCAGGTCGAAAAGAGAAACGGCGCACTCGAGGCTCGGTTCCTCCAGATGGCAAAGCACTGGGGCGACTCGATTGAAAGCAAAGACAGATACACCCAGGGTCATTGCGAGCGCGTCGCGTTCTTCGCGTGCGTTCTCGCCGACAGCGCCGGATTCAATAGTCGTTCACTGTTCTGGTTCCGCATTGGCGCGCTGCTTCACGACATTGGCAAGATCATTGTCCCAACTGAAGTGCTTAACAAACCCGGGAAACTGAACGAAGACGAGTGGGCGATCATGAAGCGCCATCCCGAAGCGGGTCTCGAGCTGGTTGCGGACATTGACTTCCCCGGCGACATCATCGCCATCATCCGGAACCACCATGAACGCTGGGACGGAACGGGGTATCCCGACGGGCTGAAAGGCGAGGAAATTCCGTTCGCCGCCCGAATTCTCTGCGTGGCGGATGTCTATGACGCGCTCACGACGACTCGGTCCTATCGTCCTGGGCTGACGCACGCTCGCGCCGCCGAAATCATGCGGTCATCAACGGGCCAATTCGACCCGGAGCTGCTGGAGACCTTCCTGGACTGGGCAGAAACGGCTGATATCCCCGGCCGACCGACCCCGCAGCGGCAGGCGATTTTTGCGTCCAGCGGTACCGACTAGTCGCCGAAGAAACCCCGTTAAAAAATCGTTTACTTCGTAAAGAAACTTTACACCAAAATAGGCGCCTGATCGGGCACCTATCTGCCAACACGTTGTATCACAAGGGGTTACGGAAGGGCACGCCCCATGCCTCGGATGAGCTTAGTTCAAGTCTCTTATCCGAGGTGGTTCACGATGTCAGGTAACCGAATTCTAGGATACCTTGCGGTTGTGAGCGCCGCTGCTGGTCTTGCGTGCGGAGACTACACTGGCCCCACAAGTCCGTCACAACCGAAGGTCGTTACCCCGACTGCGAATGTCGGTGCTTCATTCTCTCGCTACATACTGATCTCAGGTGCATTGGTCTGTGTTGAGGGTTGCGAAATCGGGAAGTAGAAGCACTTTGTAGTTCGGCATCTCACGCTCGAGGGCAGGCATGCATCGATGGACAGTCGCGCCCGTATGACGCAGACTGGCAGGGGAGGATCGCGTCGCCTCGTCGAGCAGGCACGCGATGCAGATAGGCGCGGCGAAACGGCACGGTCGCTTAGTCTCTACGACGACGCGATCGAGGTCCTCGAGCGTGAGAAGGACCTGGTCGTTCTCGCCGACGCGCTGAGGTGGAAAGGCACGGTTCACCGCGAGCAGGGTGAGACCGAGGCCGCATATCGCTGTTATACCCAGAGTCTCATTCAGGCCGAGCGATCCGGGTCAGTGGGCTCCAAAGCCCACGCATTCAACTGCTTGGCCATCATCGCCCAGCGACGCGGCAACCTCGCCGAGAGCGAGCGACTTTACACGCAGGCGGCGGAATTCGCGGGGAGAGCAGGCGATGTTCGCCTGCTGGGAATGATCGAGCAGAATCGCGGCGTGCTCTTCAACATGCGCGGCAACTTCGTCGCCGCCGAGGCCCGTTATTCCACCAGCCTCGGCGCATTTGAGCGAGCGAGTGACGACGAGGCGGTTTCGTGGGTGCTCAATAATCTGGGGATGCTGTACACCAAGATTGGTCACTACCAGCTCGCCATCGAGACCTTCAACAGGGCGCTGTCAATCGCGCAATCGCGCGGCGACTCGCTGGTCGAGAGCATTGTAACGCTCAACCTTTCCCAGGTCTGGGTCGCGAGTGGAAATCTCGACGCTGCCGAAAAAGCCTGCCTCGATGCTCTGGAGACCGCGCGTATCAGGGGAGATCACCTTACGATCGCCGAAGCGCTGAAAACTCGCGCGCGGATCGAGCGTGAGAGGGGCGCATACGACGCCAGCATTGCGACGCTCCGCATCGGCATTTTCGAGGCGGAAGGTCTGGAGGATCCCCTTCTTCAGGCCGAGATGCTTCGCGAGTTCGGTCAGACCTCGAGAGCCCTGGGGAATTCGGCCGATGCCCGCCTTGCATGGCGTGAGGCAGCCGAGTCTTTCGAGGACGTCGGCGCCCAGCGCGAGGCAGCGGAAATCAACGCCCTCCTCGCGTCGCTTCCCGCCTAGACTCGACTCCCAAAAGTCACCCGTCACCGGCATCGCCCGTGACCCATAAGTACTGAAAAGCGGGTGACTTGGGTCCCCGTCCTGTCGTCTGCTAGGTAAGCCCAGCAGTAGCTGTTCTGGGCCCGAAATCGCTCGACGACCTCACATTCCCCGCGCGGATGGGCTCGACCTTCGCGCGACAAAGGAACGGTGTAACTATTTCAGTCCGATCGCAGCAGGGGACGGCGGACAGCTGGGACGCTCACGTCATCGGCGCGAGCCCGGCGATCCGCGAAGTAATCGCGTTGGCGACTCAGGTTGCCGCGAGCCGCAGTGTCACGGTTTTGCTGGTGGGCGAAACGGGAACCGGCAAGGAGCTTTTTGCGCGTGGGATTCACGCCGCAAGCGCTCGCGCTGCGGAGCCCTTCGTCGCCATCAATTGCGCCGCCATTCCGGAGACGCTGCTCGAAAGTGAGCTATTCGGACACGAGCCGGGCGCGTTCACCGACGCGCGGGCGCTCAAGCGGGGCCTTTTCGAAGTAGCCGGCTCCGGCACCGTCTTCCTCGACGAAGTTGCCGAACTGCCCCTCAAGCTCCAGGCGAAGCTTCTGCGAGTTGTCGAAGACAGACGTTTCCGCCGTTTGGGAGGTTCCGAAGAACGCGCTCTTGACGCGCGGATCGTTGCGGGGACAAACTCGTCTCTGGAAACGGCGGTTGCTGACAACCGTTTCCGTGCCGATCTCTTCTATCGATTGAACGTCGCGCGGCTCGAGCTTCCCGCGCTGCGCGAACGCGACGGGGACATTTCAATTCTCGCCAATTACTTCGTAAAGCGTCACGCTGAGAGTGAGGGCAGGGGGAATCTGCACTTGGGACAGGACTCGATAAGTGCGCTGGAAAGGCACCGTTGGCCGGGCAACATTCGCGAGCTCAAGAACGTGATCGAGCGCGCGGTAGTCGTGTGCACGGGCGACGTCATCCAGCCGCACCACCTGTCGCTGCAGCGTCGCTCGTATATCCCACTCGTCGAAACGCCGACTGGTGGCGTGATTCGCATTCCCGCCGAAGGAAAGTCTCTCCAGGCGATCGTCGACGAAGCGATTCATACGACCATCGGGCTGACCGGCGGTAACCTCAGCGCCGCGGCGCGAATACTTGGCATCTCTCGCCCGACACTAACCAGAAAACTGCGCGACGAAGGATCCGTGCGGCGGAACATCCTGGCATCGTCATGAACCAGGGTTCCACTTCTCGCGATGACGAGGTGGATTCTCGGGGGATTAGAGTACTCATAGACGAAGCAAAACTGGCGGAGCGGGAAGGGCGTTGGAGTGACGCGGCCGCCCGTTACGAAGGCCTGGTCCGCAATCCGTTCGCCGACGATCACGACAGGCTCTCGGCGCTTCGCTGGCTTGGCAGGGCGTACCTGGAGCAGGGCAATCGCGGTGCGGCAATGGATGTCCTCGAGGCCGCTGTCGCCGCCGCCACTCAGGCGGGCTCCGCCTCCGCGATCGCGCAAGCGCTCAACGTAATTGCGATCATCCATCAGACGGGCGGAGATCTCGATCTCGCCGAGTCGATGTACGTGGAAGCGCGCATCACAGCGCAATCGATCAGAGACGCTGAAGCGCTGGCAATGATCGATCAGAATCTGGGCACGGTGGCAAGCATTCGCGGAGATGTTCCTCGCGCGCTCGAGGCATTCCGTCTCAGCCTCGAAGGCTACCGCGCACTCGGCATGCCCGATCAGGCGGCGCAGGTGCTCAACAACATCGGCCTCGCTTACAGTGATCTGGGTGAGCTGGACCGCGCCCAGGCGGCATACGCGGAAGCCGAGCGCACTTTCGGCGAAGAGCACGACCAGATCAACAAGCTCAATGTCTCGCTGAACCAGGTGCAACTCTGCATCGCTACCGGGCGCTTCGAGGAAGCGCAAGAGCGCGTCGAGCCGCTGCAGGAGCTGACCGAGGGAATCGCTCCATCATGGCGGGGTGAGGTATTCAGGCACGTCGGTGTCATTGCCAGAGAGCGTGGTGACTACATGAAGGCCGCCGAGTATCTCGGGCGCGCCAGTGAGTGCGCCCAGGAAGCCGAGGACCTGCTACTCAAGGCCGACGTCACCGAGCAATTGGCCGAGCTTTACTGGACTCAGAAACGGCACCGCGAAATGTTGGCCAACCTCAACGAGTCGCACGCGCTTTATTCGCGTCTCAAGGCGCAGCATCGCGTCGCTCAGGTCGAGCGCCGCAATTCCGCGCTCGAAGCGCGGTTTCTAGAGATAGCGCATCAGTGGGGTGACTCGGTCGAGAGCAAGGATCACTACACGCAGGGCCATTGTCAGCGCGTGGCTTTCTTCGCCTGCGTGCTCGCCGACAGCACCGGCATGGATTCGCGGTCGCTCTTCTGGTTCCGGCTTGGCGCGCTGCTCCATGACATTGGCAAGATCATCGTGCCGACCGAGGTGCTGAACAAAGCCGGCAATCTTTCCGACGAAGAGTGGGCAATCATGAAGCGCCATCCCGAGGCGGGACTCGAGCTCGTCTCCGACATCGATTTCCCCGGGGATGTGCGCGCTATCATTCGCAATCATCACGAGCGTTGGGACGGGCAAGGCTATCCGGACGGACTCTCCGGCGAGGACATTCCATTTGCGGCGCGTATTCTTTGCGTCGCTGACGTCTACGATGCGCTGACAACGGCGCGCTCGTATCGTGACAGCCTCTCGCACAATCGGGCCGCACGGGTAATGCGGGAATCGAAGGGTCAATTCGATCCGCACCTGCTCGAGGCATTTCTCGACTGGGCTACAGGCGCCAACGCAGGGGGCCACCATACCCCGCAAGGTCTCGCCGCTTTCTCCATAGGAAATACTGCATGACAGCTGGCAGACGCGTTTACTCGATCACGCTCTCGATGATCTTTCTTCTCAGCGCGTGTTCGAGCGAAAGACGTGTGGGCGGGACCATCGTGATGTCTTCGGCTGCCGACGCCGACGTGCTTTTTCCACCGCTGACAATCTCGCTGATCGGCAAGCAGGTGACGGATCAGATCTTCGACAATCTCGCCGACATCGGTCCGGCGCTGAACACAGTCGGTGACGCGGGCTTCACGCCGCGCCTCGCCGACAGATGGCGGTGGAGTCCGGATTCGTCGTACGTCGCATTTCACATCAATCCCGGTGCGAAATGGCACGACGGTGTTCCGGTCAGCGGGGAAGATGTCCGCTTCACTTTTGCGCTGGTGAAAGACACCAGCCTCGCGTCACCGCTGGCGGCAAATCTCGACAACGTCGACTCGGTAACGGTGCCGGACTCCCTGACGGCGGTCGTGTGGTTCCACCAGCGAACTCCGGACGCGTTTTATAAGGCGGCGAGCCCGGTTGTCATTCTGCCGGCGCACGTGCTGGCGAAGACCGCGCCCGCAACGCTACGCGAAAGCTCTTTCGCCCGCGCTCCGATAGGCAGCGGAAAGTTCAGATTCGCCGGGTGGGAGCGGAGCTCGCGGATCGTCCTGCAGGCTGACACTGCGAATTACCGTGGCAGGCCCAAAGCTGACCGGGCGATTTGGCTCGTGGGCGCCAACTACACGGCTGCGTCGCTGCGCTTTCTCAACGGCACCGCCGATTTTCTCGACGTCGTCAGACCTGAGCTCATTCCGCAGGTCAAAGCCAAGGGCTTGAATGTCATCGTGTCGCCGGGGAGCCTCGATTACGGATACGTCGCGTTCAATTTGCGCAACGCGGCGAACACTGCTCCGAATCCGGTTTTTGGTAATCGCGAAACGCGGCGGGCATTGGTCATGGCGGTCGACAGGCGCGCGATCGTGCGCAACGTCTTCGACACGCTCGGCCTCACGGCGCACGGGCCCGCCACGCGCATTCTGCCAACGTCGGATACCACGATCGACATTCCTTATGATCCGGTGGGGGCTGCCCGCGTTCTGGACTCGCTCGGCTGGAAACGCGGCAGCGATGGATTCCGCACCCGCGGCAAAACTCCGCTCGCATTTGCACTGATGGTCCCGACCTCGAGCACGAGCCGGATGAAGATCGCTGTTCTGCTGCAGGATCAGTGGAAAAAGGCGGGCGCCAACGTCCGCATCGATGCGATCGAGCTGAACACGTTCGGCGGGCGCATGGAGGACAGGAAATTCGATGCCCTTCTCAACGCCTGGCACATTGATCCGACCCCCTCCTCGGTCCGGGAGGAATGGGCAAGCTCCGAGATCAAGAAGGGTGGATACAACGAAAGCTCTTATCGCAGTCCCGAGTTCGACGCGGTAATCGACAGCGCCGTGAAAGAGATGAACCCAGCACGGAGCGTGGAGCTTTATCGTAAGGCATACAGAATTCTGGTGAGCGATGCTCCGGCGATGTGGATCTACGAGCTCCGCAACGTGCAGGGGGCGTCAAACCGCATCGAGCCGGTCGGCATACGTCCGGATGCCTGGTGGGCGAAGCTCGCTGACTGGAGCGTGAAAGAGCGCTAGGGAAAGAAAAAGCCCGGCTGGTTTTCCCCGGAGCTGATGATGCGCTGACGCATCGATAAGACGCCAAACTGTGGCGCACAGAAATCATTTCGCCAGGGCCGAAAAAACATAACTGTAGACAACAAAGCGCTTTACCTCGGGGCACACCGAATGCTAAGGCGGCGGCTTGGCGGTCTAGGGTGTTCCACTGAAATCAAACGCTCTGCCGAGGTGGTTTACGATGTCACGTCGCCGGTGGATGGGGTATCTCGCGGTAATGGGCGTCGTCGTTGGTCTCGCAGCATGTGGCGACTATACCGCCTCCACCAGCCCACCTCAAAAAAAGATCAGTCCGACGGCACCGGTCGGTGGCGTCTACTCGCGATACATACTCATTTCCGGCGTCTGGACCTGCGTCGAGGAGTGTGACGACAGCAGGGAACCCGGGATAGAAGGCCTTCCTCCGGTTACGGACAGTCTCACAGTCGACAGTCTCCCGGCGGACACACCGTAAGCTGAAGCTCTAGAGGAGAAATGAAAATGGCCCGCCGGTACAATTCCGTCGGGCCATTTTCATTTGGCGCGGTTACTTCTTCTCGTCGACTATCTCGTAGTCTGCTTCGACGACGTCGTCCTGCTTCGCGCCCGGCTCGGCGCCAGCCGCCGCTCCAGCTGGCTGCCCGGCTTCGGGCTGCGCTCCAGCTTGTGCCTGCTGCTGGTAGAACGCCTGGCCGGCCTCGCTGAACACCTTCGTCAGCTCTTCCTGCGCGGCGCGGATCTCGGTCATGTCGTCGCCACGGAGTGCCTTGCGGGCTCTCTCGATGGCGGCGTCGATCTTCGCCTTGGTGTCGGCTGAGAGCTTGTCGCCCCACTCCTTCACGTTCTTCTCGACTTCGTAAGTCATCGAGTCGAGGCGGTTGCGGGCGTCGATAGCTTCACGCTGCTTCTTGTCCTCCGCCGCGTTCTTCTCCGCGTCCTTGACCATGCGATCGATCTCGGCGTCGGAGAGCCCGCTCGAGGCCTCAATGCGGATCTTCTGCTCCTTGCCCGTTGCCTTGTCTTTCGCGGTTACGTGCAGGATGCCGTTGGCATCGATGTCGAAGGTAACTTCGACCTGCGGCAATCCGCGTGGTGCCGGCGGAATGCCGGTCAGCTGGAACTTGCCGATGGTCTTGTTGTACGTGGCCAGCTCGCGCTCTCCCTGAAGGACGTGGATCTCCACCGTCGTCTGATTGTCGTCAGCCGTCGAGAAGGTCTCGCTCTTCTTGGTCGGGATCGTGGTGTTGCGCGGGATGAGCACCGTGGTGACTCCACCAAGCGTCTCGATACCGAGCGACAGCGGAGTGACGTCGAGCAGCAGAACGTCTTTCTGCTCGCCGGTGAGCACCGCTCCCTGGACCGCGGCGCCGATCGCCACGACTTCGTCCGGATTCACGCCCTTGTTCGGCTCTTTGCCAAAGAACTTGCGGACAATGTCCTGGATCTTTGGAATACGAGTCGATCCACCAACGAGTAGAACCTCGTCGATCTCGTTGGGCTTGATGCCGGCGTCCTTGAGCGCCTGCTCCATGGGTGGGATCGTCCGCTGAATCAGATCGTCCACCAGCTGCTCGAACTTCGCTCTGGTGAGCGAATAGTTGAGATGCTTCGGACCGCTCTGATCGGCGGTGATGAAC
>JBKOVX010000340.1:0-13311 GCA_046724115.1 Gemmatimonadota bacterium
ACCCCCGCGAGTAGTCCCCCGAACGTCCATAGCAGTCCGAACGCGCCAGGTCCTTTGGAAACGGGCAGGGCTGTGATCGTCCCCGTTACGTGCGCGCCCGGATCAATGTGCACTTTGTCTTTCGAGACACGATATCGGAGATTGCCGCCAATCTGCGCGTGGGGGCCGAGTCGGAGCGCGCCGCTGGCAATCTCCACGTCCTGACCCACCACTCCGTTCAGCTCGACGTTGCCACCGGTCGCAAGCAATCCACCACGGACCGTCCCGTTGACGCGAATGTTCCCACCGATCAGGTAGGCGTTTCGGCCGATCACCGCGACGGAATCGACCACGAGGTCGCCGCCACCGATCGTAGCGTTCCGATCGACAAGCGCACTTACCTCGACGTGTCCGCCAGCCGCGCGTAGCGATCCATGCACCCTGCCGGCAAGCTCCTGCTTTCCGCCAGCGCCGACGTAATCCCCACCCGTATTACCACTGAACATTATCTCTCCGCCGGCCATGATGGCGTCGCCAGAAATGCTATCCCGGAGGATCGGTGCCGATCCCGAGGCCAGCACATCATCGCCCAGGCGCATCACCTCGTTCTCCGGTTTTGGCCGCACGCATCCGAAAGTCGATGCAATCAAGACGGCAGCGAGCCAAGCCAGCACAACACGAGTCCGAGCGATGATCATGGTGCCTCCGGTGCGGGTGCATCTATTTTTGCTACCATCATTAACGCGATCACACATTAATGCCATCCCGCCCTTTCGTCCTCGCCGAAACCAACTGGAAGTCGCTCAAGGACACGCCGATCGAGGTTGCAATTCTGCCGTGGGGAGCGACAGAGCCACACAACTTTCATCTACCCTACGGCACCGACACCTACGAGACGACAGTCCTCGCCGAGGGAGCCGCAGAGTTCGCCTGGAAGAAAGGCGCGAAGGTAGTGGCGCTGCCGACGGTTCCGTTCGGCGTGAACACCGGGCAGCTCGACCTGCGACTCGCCATCAACATGAATCCGAGCACTCAATTCGCCGTGCTCACCGATGTCACGTCGGCGCTAGCCGGTCAGGGCGTGAAGAAGCTGTTGATCTTGAATGGCCACGGTGGGAACGATTTCAGGCAGATGATCCGCGAGCTCCAGCCAAGATTCGACCTGTTCATCTGCACTATTAACTGGTGGACGTGCATCAAGGCCACGGAATTCTTCGACGAGCCGGGCGACCACGCCGGCGAGATGGAGACCAGCATCATGATGTCCATCGTCCCCGATCTGCCACGGCCGTTATCCGAGGCTGGCTCAGGGAAAGCGAGAAAATTCCGGATCGCCGGTCTGCGCGATGGCTGGGCGTGGGCGCCGCGTCACTGGCGCGAAGTCACCGACGACACCGGTACCGGTAATCCGAAAGCGGCGACCGTCGAGAAGGGAGAGAAATTTCTGCGCGCCGTGACAGAGCGGATCGGCGGCTTCCTGGTCGATCTCGCTAAAGCCGATCTGAAGAACTTGTACGAATAGTTCAGCCGACCGCGAACGGCTGCTTGCTGGCGACGAACCTCGCGACCGCTCGCAGCGAACCGAGGTTGTCTTCACTCATCTCACAATCGGAGACGAGCACGCCGAATTCGTTCTCTACGAACGCAATCATGGCGGCTACGTACTTCGAGTCGATGGCGGCCTTCTCGAACAGCCTGTCGCCATCGGCCAGCACAAAGCCGTTTTGCCGATAGATCGAATTCTGCTCGACGAAGGCACGGACTCGAGCCAGGATCACGGTCTCAGAGACGCCTGGCGTGAACTCACTTTCATTTATCAGCATACGCTTCGCGGGTGGGTGTGGACGGGACGGGTGGGCCCAATACCCGACGAGGCAAGCTTGACACCCGCTAGCTCATCCGCTCGGTGCGCCCGGGATCATAGGAGCGTAAGCTCCGCGATTACAACGAGTTACGTAGCGTGCTGCGGAGTCGAGGTGCGGAGACAACAGCGAATAATCTGTTGTGTCGCTGCTACATCCTTTGCGGAGTTTGGCAGCGTTCTGTCCGCAGTCTACGCGACGATGTTGAGCAACCGCCCCGGCACGAACACCACTTTCTTCGGCGTCCCGCCAACGAACTTGGCTACCGCCGGATCCGCGAGCGCCGCGACCACCGCCGCACTCTCGCTGATATCCGGCGCAACGTGAATCCTGCCCCGCACCTTCCCGTTCACCTGAACCACCAGCTCGATCGTCTCTTCCTTCGCCAGTGACGGATCGAAGCTCGGCCAGGCCGAATCGAACACACTTCCCGTCCCCCCAGTCTGCTCCCACAGCTCCTCGGCAATGTGGGGGGCGAACGGCGCGACCAGAGTGATCAAGGGCTGGACTTCGTCGCGGTGCGGCGTACGCTCACCTTTGCGCACAACGTTGATGTACTCCATCATCGCCGCGACCGCAGTGTTGTAGCTCAGACGTGGAATGTCTTCACTGACTTTGCGGATCGTTTGATGGAGCTTGCGCATCACCGAATGATCGGGCGCGCCCTCCGTCGACATCGTCTGAACCGACGCGAACAGGCGATCGAGAAAACGACGGGCGCCGGAGATGCTCGCATCGCGGAAATCGCCGCCCTGCTCGTAGGGGCCGAGGAACATGAGATAGGTGCGGAATGAATCAGCGCCCCACTTCTCGATGTACTCGTCGGGGTTCACGATGTTGCCCTGCGTCTTCGACATCTTCGCGCCTTCGCGAATGATGTGACCGTGCGCCCTGAATCGCGTGAACGGCTCCTCGAACTGGAGCTGTCCCGAATCGTGCAACACCATCGTGATGAAGCGCGAGTACAGCAGGTGCAGCACCGCGTGCTCGTTGCCGCCGATGTACGAAGTCACCGGCAGCCATTTACGGGTGACCTTCTCCTCGAAGGGAACATCGTCGTGGCTCACGCTCGGATAGCGCAGGAAATACCAGGCGCTGTCGAGGAAGGTGTCGGACACATCGGTCTCGCGCCGTCCGGTCTTCCCGCACTTGGGACAGGCGACGCGGTACCACTCCTCATGACGAGCCAGCGGCGACACCCCGGAATCATCGGGCTTGAAGTCTTCGATGAACGGCAGCTCGACGGGCAGATCCTTTTCGGGCACCGGCACTGCACCGCAGTCGTCGCAGTAGATGACCGGAATCGGTGGGCCCCAATACCGCTGGCGTGAGATGCACCAGTCGTGCAGACGATAATGAACTACCGGCTTCGCTGAGCCGCCCTTGGCCAGCATCTCGACGATTGCTTTCTTGGCCGGTTCAACCTCGTAGCCATCGAACACACCGGAGTTCACCAGCGTTCCTGCTTCGCACTGCGTGAATGCCTCGGTGAGCGGAGTGTTGGCGTCCTCCCTTTCACCGCAGACGACGCGGACGATCGGCAATTCGAACTTCGTCGCGAACTCGAAGTCGCGCTGATCGTGGCCCGGCACGCCCATGATGGCGCCCGTCCCATACTCCATCAGCACGTAGTCGGAGATCCAGATCGGGATTTCCTTTTCGGTGGCCGGATTGATCGCGTACGAGCCGGTAAAGACGCCCGTCTTGTCCGTGCTCGTCTTTCGCGCCACCAGGTCCTGCTTCTTCGTTCTCTCCAGATAAGCGTCGACCTTCTTCTTCTCCGCCAGCTTCGTCAGCGATTCCACCAACGGGTGCTCGGGGGCGAGCACCATGTAGGTGGCGCCGTAGATCGTGTCCGGACGAGTGGTGAAGACGCGAATCTCGCACTCCTCGCCACTTAGCTTCTTCGTCTCGAATTCCAGCTCCGCGCCCTCCGACCGGCCGATCCAGTTCCGCTGCGCGGTCTTCGTCGTCTCCGACCAATCGATGTGCTCGAGATTCTCGAGCAGGCGCGGTGCGTAGTCGCTGATGCGGAAGAACCACTGCTCGAGCAGGCGCTGCTCGACCTCGGTCCCGCACCGCTCGCAGAATCCACCCGCAACGACCTGCTCATTGGCGAGGACGGTCTTGCAGCTTGGGCACCAGTTGACGGCCGCCTTCTTCTTGTAGGCAAGCCCTCGCTTCAGCAGCTGCAAAAACAGCCACTGGGTCCACTTGTAATAGCCGGGATCGGTGGTGCGCAGGGTCGCGCGCCAGTCGACCATCAGGCCGGCGCTTTCAAGCTGGCGCTGGAAGTTGGCGATGTTCTTCGGGATCAGGTCCATCGGGTGCTGCCCCACCTTAAGAGCGTAGTTCTCCGAATGAATCCCGAATGCGTCGTAGCCGAGCGGCTCGAAGACGTTGTGTCCCATGAGGCGCTGGAATCGTCCATAAATGTCGTTCCCCGTGAACGCAAAGAGATTCCCGACGTGGAGTCCTTCCGCCGACGGATAGGGGAACATCATCAGTGCATAGAACGGCCTCTGGGCGCGCTGCAGGTCGGTGTGGTTGGTACCACGCTCCTGCCAGATGCGCTGCCACTTCCGCTCGATCGCCGTTGGGTCGTAGGCGACGACGGATGGAGAGAGAGGGTCGTTCCGTGTTGCCGAGTTATCCATCAGTACAAACTAGCGGCTCAACGGCGGAGTTTCATCTGTCGGCACACCTGTCCGAGTCGTCTCACAATCGCTTTTCCAGATGACCGCAACACCGGTTCCTGCTGTACCTCGCTCCAACACCGGCTTCTTCAAGCCGGTGTTCAACGCGCTCCAGCGTCGCGCGCTCAGGGCGAGCATCCTGTTCGGATCGGTGTTCCTGATCGGACTGGTCGCGATCGTCTGGCAGATCTATCGTCTGATTCCAGTTGGGACACGCAACGATCTCCTCGGCGTCAACGGCGTACCGATCGCGCTGACGATTGCGTTTTTATGGATCGCGGTCGCGCTCGCCGCGACATCGATGGCCGCAATCATTTTCGTCAGACAGCACGTCACTGGACCGGCTGCCGAGCTCGCCCGCACCCACGAAGCGATCGCCAAAGGTGATCTGTCCAGCATCTACAACCCCGGCGCATCGAACCGCGCTGTCGACCGTCTCACGCGATCGACGATGTCGATGCTCACCGAGCTGCGCTCGGTTGCCGGAAAGATGCGGAGCTCCGCCGCCGAGAATACCCAGCTGGCGAAGCAGCTGGTGAAATCGTCGGTGAATGCTGCCGCCACTGCGCGCGAAGGCGCCACGGCCACCAACACATTGAGCCATGATGCCGTCGCTCGCGAACGGGCGCTGAAAGAGCTGACCAGCGACGCCACCAAGCTCGTTGAGATCTCGGGCAGCCTGCGCGAGGCAGCCCAGGAAGGACTTCGACGCGACAAGGCGCTGCGCCAGCTCGCTCGCGAGAACCGCATTCGACTCGAGCGGACGTCGACGTCGCTGCAGTCGCTTGCCTCCGACGCGCTCGAGAGCGCGGAGGGAATCGACGCCATGTCAGCCGCGGTCGACGAGATCGGGGCGTTCCTGGTGCTGGTCCAGAAAATCGCGCGTCAGTCGAAGCTGCTTGCCCTCAACGCGGCAATGGAAGCGGCGCGGGCGGGCGAACAGGGCCACGGATTCGCCGTCGTCGCCAGCGAGGTTCGTCGTCTCGCCAGCAGCTCCGCCGAGGCAGCGCAGCGCACTACTTCACTCGTACGGGAAATGCTGGACAGCGTCGCCCATTCCCGCGAATCGACTGCCCGCACCGTCGCCACCGTCGAACAGGTGCTCGGCGCGACGCAGGTCGGTCGTCAGTCGCTGGCGAAAGTCGAGGAAGGAACGGTCGAGGGCGAAGATCTGAGCGGCCGGATCGAACGGGCCGTCCGCGAAGCGAACGATCTCATCTCGCACATGACGCAGCGTCTGGCCGAGGTGTCGCATGGCACCGCGTCATTCTCACGCGCCATACATCAAGTCGCCGTGACGAGCGAGGAGCACAGCAAAAACACCGCTGACATCGCCGCCGCCGCGGCATCGCTTACCGAAGCGGCGGGTCGCATCTCCGAGCTGGTCGGAACGTTCAAGCTCGGCGGCAGCTGATCTCAGGCATCTGCGGGCGCTGCGCCCGCGCATACTTGAACGCCATTGGAACGAGTCGCGCACCGCTGGCGTCGGCGACCGCGAAGTGACCTCCCTCGTAGGCTGACGCGGCGCCAATGCGTCCATCCTTCGCCAGCGCATAAAACTCGAGATCGAAAAGCGGCCGGCCGTTTGGATCGAGCAATCGAGTCTCTGTCATAGCGACGACGCGCTCGATTGTGCGCAGGCACGCCTGCTCCGGCGTCAATCCCTGTCGCATGAACTCGACGATGAGAAACGCGCCGCAGACTTTGATATTGGCTTCGCCGCGACCTGTGGATCCCGCAGCCCCGACGGTGTTGTCGCAGTACTGACCGGCGCCGATGATCGGGGAATCGCCCACCCTGCCGGGAATCTTCCACGACCGGCCGCTCGTCGTCGTCACCGACGAGACGTCACCGCGTGCATTCACCGCGTTCATGTTGATTGTGCCCGTCGTGAACTTGACATGCAGCGGATGGTCGTAGGGAACTCCCGCCTCCCGCTTCCCAGCTCCGGCTTCCCCCGGGTTATCCAGCCAACTGTCGTTCGGATTCAGGCACGCCTTCCAGCGGAGCCAGTCTTGCCGGCTTTTTTCGGTCAGCAGATTCTGCTCCTTGAAACCCATCTGCAGCGCGAACTTCTTGGCGCCGGGTCCGACGAGCATGACGTGATCGGTGTAGTCCATCACCGCTTTTGCCACGTTCGATGGAGTAGCAATGTCCTGGATTGCGCCGACCGCGCCTGCCCGCCTGGTGGGACCGTGCATGCACGACGCATCGAGCTCGACGACGCCGTCTTCGTTGGGTAGACCGCCGAGTCCGACGAACTGATCCTCCGGATCGAGCTCCTCGATGTTGACGCCGGCGATGATGGCGTCGAGCGTGTCCGCGTTCTGGCGGGTGATCATGTCATACGCCTTCGCGACGCCGCGGATGCCGTTGGCCGAGGAGATGACGACGGGCGGACCCGCAAAACCGGCGACGCGCTCGCTGCTGCGCTCGAGGACCTCCGCACGCGCCTGGCGGTCGAGGGTCAGACCAGCGGCTGCCGCGGCACCGATTCCTACGAAGTGGCGTCTTGAGATTGACACGATAATCCTCCGATTAAAGACAACTACCTGCTGGGCGCTGACCGCTGCTGTCGCTGTCCGCTAACCGCTGCCTACGACGGGACAGATCGCGTGGCGTGAGGTCAAGGGCGATTTTCGTCTGAACGCAAAGGAGATCTGTCTGGTCGTCTGCAGCGGTAAGCGCTCAGCGCAAAAGCGATCAGCGCCCAGCAGGCATTTGTCTTTGTCTTCAGGAAAACAGCCCGTCTTAATCTTTGTAGATCCCGTTTCCGCTGCGCACCGCAATCGTCAAACTGTCGTATTCAGGCGCGGATGATGCTTGTGATTGACAGGGAGTCGGAACCCAGACCGACAGCAGCGAGAAGGAGATGACTTCAATAAGGTATTCGCTCTTTATAGCTTCCCGCTACGCATGAGATCCTCGCGCCCATCGCCTGTCCGAAGGCTGCGCCTCGAAGCGGCTGAAGGGCCGCGGATCGATCTCTCGGGACCAACGCGGCGAGAGCACGATCTGCTGGGAGAGCGTGATGTGCCGGCCGGCGCCCTCTATGGAATTCAGACGCTGCGCGCCATCGAGAATTTTTGCGTCTCCGGCATCGAGCTGCGTGAATTTTCGACCCTGATCGCCGCACTCGCGACGGTCAAAGAAGCCGCCGCCCTCGCGAATCTCGAGATGAAACTGATCGATCGCGACATCGTCGATGCCATCTGCCAGGCAGCGGCCGAGATCAGAGACGGACTCCACCACGATCACTTCCGTGTCGACATGATCCAGGGTGGCGCGGGTACGTCGTCGAACATGAACGCCAACGAGGTGATGGCCAATCGCGCGCTCGAGATCCTCGGCAAGCAGCGAGGGGAGTACGACATCGTCCATCCCAACAATCATCTCAACCTCAGTCAGTCGACGAACGACGTCTATCCGACGGCGGTTAAGCTCGCCCTCCATACCAGCATCTCCGATCTCCAGCTGGCGATGATCGCGCTGGCGGCGGCGTTCCTCCACAAGGGCGAGGAGTTCGCCTCGTACATAAAGATGGGACGCACGCAGCTGCAGGACGCAGTGCCGATGACGCTCGGCCAGGAGTTTAACGCCTTCGCGCACACCATCCTCGAGGATGTCGATCGACTCGGCGAAGCGCAGGCGCTGATCCGGGAGATCAACATGGGGGCGACGGCGATCGGTACGGGCATCAACACCCCTCCGGGATACGCCGAGAGCGTGAGACGACATCTCGAGCACATCACGGGGCTTCCGCTGATCACCGCACCGGATCTCGTCGAAGCGACGGCGGACACAGGCGCGTTCGTCCAGCTGTCTGGCGTTGTCAAGCGCTGCGCGGTGAAGCTCTCCAAGATCTGCAACGATCTCCGACTACTCAGCTCGGGACCGCGCGCCGGACTCGGCGAGATCAATCTGCCACCGATGCAGCCTGGCTCGTCGATCATGCCGGGCAAGGTGAATCCGGTGATTCCGGAGATGGTGAATCAGGTCTGCTTCGACATCATCGGCGGCGACGTGACGGTGACGATGGCAGCCGAGGCCGGGCAGCTCCAGCTCAATGTCTTCGAGCCGATCATCGCCTTCCGACTTCTCAGTGGAATGACCTACCTCGCGCGCGCCTGCAAGCTTCTTCAGAACCGCTGCATCGAGGGAATCACCGCCAATCGTGAGCGGATGCAAAGCTTCGTTGAACAGTCGGTGGGCGTCATTACTGCGCTCGTGCCGGTGCTCGGTTACGAGACGACGACGGAGATCGCGAAGGAAGCGCTGGAAACGGGGCGGGATGTTTACGATCTCGTTTGCGATCGCGGATTGATGACGAGAGAACAGCTCGACCGTCTGCTCAATCCGGAGACGATGACGGCGCCGCGCCGTCCGGAATAACCTTACGCGGTCACTCGAAAACTCGCAGCACGTGCAGGAAATCGGGACGGCTCTTGCCCTCCCACATCGACTCCTTCAGAGTTAGTTTGTAGCTGCTAAATCCGGGAAAATGAGCAGTGAGTGACCGTGGCGCTGCTTGCACTATTGCTCCTTTTATCGTGCGCAGCTTCACCCGGCGAAGGTGGAACGCTCCCAACACGACGAGAACAGGATTTCCTCCGCATGAAAGGTTCTGACCGCCGAAGGCGGCTTGCATCCTACCTTGTATTCGCCGTGCTGGCAGTCACGGCCATCTCCTGCAGCGAAGCACATCCCAACACAACGCTTTCCCCACACTCAGATTTCGGTCGCGAGATCGATTTCCTGTGGGATCGACTGCTCCTCCTCGGCACCATCGTGTTCATTCTGGTGGAGGGAGCTCTCCTCTACGTCGTGTTCCGGTATCGGCGGAGAGAGAATCAGGGAACTCCCCCACAGACTCATGGCAGCACCAAGCTCGAGATCGCGTGGACGCTGATTCCGGCTGTAATTCTGGTTTTCATCGCTGTGCCTACGGTGCGGACGATTTTCATCACGCAGGCGCAGGCGGCGCCGGGCTCGCTCAACATCGACGTCACCGGACATCAATGGTGGTGGGAATTCAGATATCCTGAGTATGGCGTCACGACCGCGAACGAGATCTACCTCCCCGTCGGGCGGACGGTGAATTTCAGATTGCGCTCGGCTGACGTCATTCACTCGTTCTGGACGCCGCAGCTTGGCGGCAAGCGCGACGTGGTCACGAATCGCACGAATTATCTCTGGTACACGCCGGACTCATCGACCGCCAGCGCTGTGTGGAATGGATTCTGTGTCGAGTATTGCGGTTCCTCGCACGCGAACATGCGCTTCAGGGTTTTCACGGTAACGCAGGCGCAGTTCGATTCGTGGATCGCGGGACAGAAACTGCCGGCGAGATTCGGCGCCGTTGCCGGACCACCGACGCCGGCCGGTGGGCAGATTCCTCCGCCGATGGAAGCACCCGGGATGACGACGCCGGCGGGAACGAACGCGCCGACGCAGGCAGCGCAGAGCGCGGCGTCGAGAATTGCCCGGCAAAGCTCTGGTACTCAAACCGCCGGCGGAGCGCAGCCTGCCGTACCGCGCCCGCAAAATCCCGCTGCGAATCCCGGCGCACAGACATCAGTCAGCGGGGTCGCGGCGGTCGGCGGAGCGACGAGCGCAGCAGCGGTTCCGGCCGGATATATCTTCCCACACGATAGCATTCCTGATTTCGCGATTCCGCATTCGCCCATTCCCGCCGATCTGAAATTCACGGCGGGACTCACCGGCAGTGCCGCGCGTGGCAAGCAGGTTTTTTCGGGCGCCGCCTGCATCGGTTGTCATTCGATCGCCGGCAACCCGGCGGCGATGGGAGTGGTCGGTCCAAACCTCACTCACTTCGGATCGCGGAGCACTATTGCGGCCGGCCGATTCCCGAACCGCGCCGCCTACCTCGCGCTCTGGATCAAGAACGCGCGCAAGATGAAACCCGATGTACTGATGCCGACGCTCGGCATGGACGAATACGATCCTGTTCTCAAAGCAAAAGTCACATCTGCCAACGGTGGCCTCACCGATCAGCAGATTGCGGACATCGTTGCTTATCTCACCGCACTGAAGTAACCGGAGACAAAGCTTGGCAACCACTGCAATCCGAACCCCGGCGTACGGCGCTGAATATCCCGGTGAACACGGCGGCCTCTACAGCTGGCTCGCCACGGTCGATCACAAGCGCATCGGAGTTCTCTATCTCTACACGGCGCTCGGCTTCTTCATCTTCGGCGGCATCGAGGCGGTGATTATCCGCGCCCAGCTCGGCGCTCCGAATCAGCACCTCGTCTCGGCCGAGTTTTACAACCAGCTATTCACGATGCACGGAACGACCATGATCTTTCTCGCGATCATGCCGCTCTCGGCAGCGTTCTTCAACTTCCTGATTCCGCTGCAGATCGGCGCGCGCGACGTCGCCTTCCCGCGCCTGGATGCGTTCTCGTACTGGGTGTATTTGTTCGGCGGATTGTTCATCACGATCCCGATCTTCTTCGCCGTCGCGCCGAACGGAGGCTGGTTCGGCTACGCACCGCTTACAACCAAACCGTATTCGCCCGGACTCAACATCGACTTCTGGGTGATCGGACTTCAGATCCTCGGCGTCTCGTCGCTGGCGGCGGCTTTCAACTTCCTGACGACGATCATCAACCTGCGCGCCCCCGGCATGTCGCTGATGCGGATGCCGATGTTCACCTGGATGGCGTTCATCGTTCAGGTGCTGCTGGTGCTGGCGTTCCCGGTGATCACGATCGCGCTGGTGTTCCTGCTGTTCGATCGATTCTTCGGGACGAATTTCTACAACACGGTAAGTGCGGGCGCCGATCCGCTGCTGTGGCAGCATCTGTTCTGGATCTTCGGACACCCGGAGGTCTACATCCTGATTCTGCCGGCGTTCGGACTGGTCTCCGAAGTCCTGCCGGTGCACTCGAAGAAGCCGCTGTTCGGATATCCGGTGATGGTCTACTCCGGAATCCTGATTGCGGTGCTCGGATTCGGAGTGTGGGCGCACCACATGTTCGCGGTGGGGATGGGCCCGATCGCCGACACGTTCTTCGGCTTGACGACGATGCTCATCGCGATTCCGACGGGGGTGAAGATCTTTAACTGGATCGCCACCATGGCTCAGGGGGCAATCCGCTACACCACCGCCATGCTCTTCGGAATCTCGCTCGTTGCGTTGTTCACCATCGGCGGCATCTCCGGGATCATGCACTCGTCGCCACCGGCGGACCTGCAGCAGACGGACACCTACTTCATCGTCGCGCACTTCCACTACGTGCTCTTCGGTGGATCGATAATGGGGATCTTCGCCGGCATCTACCATTACTTCCCGAAGATCACGGGAAGAATGATGGACGAGAAGCTGGGCCTCTGGCACTTCTGGCTCACCTTCATCGCGATGAACCTGACGTTCTTCCCCATGCATTTCTCGGGAATGCTCGGCATGCCGCGCCGCATTTACACCTACGACGCCGGTCAGGGCTGGACGCTCTTCAACGCGATGTCGACAGCCGGCGCGATGCTATTCCCGATCGCGACGCTGTTCTTCATCTACAACTTCTTCAAGAGCCGGAAGAGCGGTGAGATCGCCGGCTCGAATCCGTGGGGCGCGGGAACTCTGGAGTGGTCGATTCCCAGTCCGCCACCCGAGTACAACTTCGCCAAAATTCCTACCGTGACCACGCGCTATCCGCTCTGGGAAGGCAAGGAAGCGGATCACGAGAGCGCGCGCGTCAACGCCCAGGAAGGAAAAACCCCGCACGAGCTCGGCATCATCATTCCCTACAGCACCATGAAGCCGCTGTTCGTGGCGCTCGGACTGATAATCATGTTCTGCGGTCTGATCTGGACGCCCGCGCTGATTGCAGTCGGCGCGGCAACAATGATTCTTTCTCTTTACAGCTGGCTGCTGAGCCCACTCGAGCCGGAGCATTCCTAAACAATGTCCGCATCCGTAGCGCACACCAGCGCGCCGACGCACCACCATTACACCACGCTCGGCCTCGACAGCCGGAAGGTCGCCATCTGGGCCTTCATCGGGTCGGAGTGCATGCTTTTCGTGTCGCTGATATCGACGTACCTCATTTACAAGGGACGCAGCGTCATCGGGCCGTTCCCCCACGAGACATGGACGGACCCGAGTACGGGTCAGGTACTCAAGCCAATCTTGAACATACCGGTGACATCCGCGTCCACCTTCGTGCTGCTGATGTCATCGCTGTTCATGGTGCTGGCACTGGCCGCGGTTCAGAACAAGGAGCTGCCCAAGCGCACGCGCGGCGAGCGCATCCTCGGAAATTCCAAGCTCTGGCTCTTCATGACGGCGCTCGCCGGTACGACATTCCTCGGCTTCCAGGCGTACGAGTTCACTTCGTTCGTCCACGAAGGCCTGAGCATAAGACGGAACCTCTTCGGATCGACGTTCTTCACCCTGACCGGCTTCCACGGCGCACACGTAACCGCCGGCGTGCTCTGGCTCGTCACGCTGTTGGCGATCGATTACCGCCGGGGACTGGGTTCGCGCGATGCATTGCTCGTCGACATCAGCGCATTGTACTGGCATTTCGTCGACGTCATCTGGATCGTGATCTTCACTCTCGTCTACCTACTCAAGTAACCGGCGGAACGATGGATTCTCACGCCAGCATGTCCAATATCCCCGATTCGGCGGAAGCGGCGTTGCACGCGCCGACCTCCGAGGTCGAACACTCGCATCCAACCTGGTCGACCTACTGGAAGGTGGCGACGATCCTCACGCTGATCACCGTTGCCGAGGTCTGGGCGTATTA
>JBKOVX010000342.1:0-2241 GCA_046724115.1 Gemmatimonadota bacterium
GGAAAGTAGGGCGCCACGGCCAAGGTATTCTCGATTGGCGTCGAAGTGTCCCAATCTCCTGCTACAAAGACCACAGGAATCTGATTAACGATTTCGTTGCGGAATTCATTACCCACGTCCTTGCTTGGCCAGATATCGGCGGTCTCGAGATAGCTACGCGAATCCCATTGTCCCAGGAACTCAATCGCGGGATCAGACCTCAATAAGAACTCTCGCCTGGGAGTCACTCCGAGACTCGTATCAATCAGCGGACCGATAATTACTTCCTCCGCCTCCCGCGCCTGCCGGAAAGTGAGTGCCGCCTGCGCCCATTCAGCGTAATGTCCGTAATAAAGCGAGAGAACAAAGGCGGGTTGGTCGCCCCCTTTTTCTGTGGCAAAGGTTCTTTGGAAATCCTCCTTCCCCATGCTGATCGTTATCGTCTCGCCAGTTTTTTCATTCTTCACCCTGACGTGCACGGGCTCTGTTTCGAGCCGCCGCAAGATCTCTCTCGCTGCTGCCATTAATCCGCCCTTTGGCAAGTAGGGTTGAAGTTGTGGGTCTTTTTCAGCTTCCCACCACATTCGCTGTACGGCAGCTAGAACGTGCGACGGCATGTCATAACCAAAATCGAGGGGTTCGACTCCCATCAACAGCGATCGCGCCACGATTTCTGGGTGGCGACGCATGACGGCAAAACTCCATTGTGATCCGAAGCTCTGGCCCACCAAAATGATTTGGTTGTAGCCCAGCGCTTTTCGAAGGTCGTTGACGTCATCTGCGCATTCCTTGACATCGTAGCCGCGGAGATCGAACCCCTTTCGACTGAATGCGTCAACGGCAGCGCGGGACATCACGGCATAGCCCGCGCTTTCGCGCGCGATACTCGTCGGTTGATCGAGCGGATACCCTGACGTACGATATTTGAACTTCAGCACGTCACCGCGCTCGCTGAAACCTCGCTGATCGATGAACACGACGTCGCCGATGCCGCGATACAAATCAATGCCGGGCATGGGGCGTTTGTTGTTGCCAGGCCTCAGTCCTTCCAAAAAGGAGGCACCAGGACCACCGTCGAGGTGAAACGTCGGAGGGACACCCGTAGCATGCGGTGGGCGAAAGCGCGCGAATCCTACGCCGATGATACGGGCCTTTGGATCAGAGCGATTCTCCGGTACGTACAACGTGCCCAACTCGAAGGTAATGGTCTCACCATTTGGTGTAGTGAGCGACGCCGGTTCGATGATGATCTCACCAGGCTTTCGATCACTAGCACTTGTGTCGGCACTGGGCGCAGATTGCGGCCGCTTCCGCGGAGTGGTGGATTGGGCCATCACCTGCGGGAAAACAAGAATCAGGGCGGGAATAAGAACTACTGCGGCTCGCGGTTGCATCTTTGAATACCCTTTCCGCAAGCGATTCTCGTCTTCAACGGGGTCGCCGCGAACAACGAATGTTAGGGCATTAACTCTCTTCGGATCTCTTCGAGGAATAACGCCATCGCCAGATGCAAAGTTTCACCGCCGAGTTATTTCTTCGCTGCTGCGCAGGCCTCTACGGTGTGGATGGAGTCTGCGGGGACATAGATCGCTACTGCGCTTCCTTTGCGCTCAGCGCTTATCTGTGCTATCTGCCCGATTGCGTCTGCACCGATCTGCGCGACCTGCCCGGCAATTTTTGCCATGGCGCTCGGCTCGTCGATGCCACTCAGGATGATACCGTTCGCGCCAAGCGTGGCCGCCTTCTCCCGCATCGACTTGATCATATCGCCTTCACTCGAATAGCTCGTCTGGCCAACGGAGTTCAGCAGCGCAACTTCCCGATACGGCTGCTGGACGCGATCAGGTACAGTGTAGAGCTTGACGGCGGCCGGACACGTTTTTGCCAGCCGCACGGTAGGATCGATCAGGCTCGCGTTGGTAGAGACATAATGACAGGCGCAGATGGCGACGGCGAGTGCCGCGACGATCAGATATCTGAAATTCATGGCGCGCTCCGGGCGGGAACGAAGGAAGTCAAAGCGGGCGAGGCATGACGATGGCAATGCTCATACCTGCGATTAGCGCGCCGAAATCGGATCCAAGTCACAACCTGTCATCCTGGTGTGACGACGTCAGTCTACCGTAATGGACAAAGGGCTTTCCCGTCCCTCAGGTGCGGATGTTCTAGCTCGCGCTCAACACCGGATCCGGCGCTTCCACTCTCACGACCGTTGGCGGGCTTTCCGCCTCACTCACCGTCGCCGTCGGCATAGCCACAGGT
>JBKOVX010000268.1:0-23032 GCA_046724115.1 Gemmatimonadota bacterium
GTGCTGCGCCCGGTCCATCAGGTATTTGGCCATCGTGTCGGCAACTGCCCCGGGCTGTGAGTAGTACATCTGCACTGTCACAGTTTGTTGGGCCGCTTCGATGTCCTTCCACAACTGCGGATACGTCCCGTTTCCATTGAGGAGTATTTGAACGTTGTTCCCGGGGTCAATCTCTGTCCCGGTGAAGAGCTGCATGCTTCGGTCAAAAAGAGGATCTTCGATGCTCGGGGGGCCATCCTTGTCGCCTTCGGCAATTACGCTCCTCACCGGCGTGTCGTGAGTGACCGATAAGATACCGATCAGCGCCAGCACCACTCCGAACAGCACCAGCGCCGCGATTGCGATGTACTTGATCAGCGACATATTCTCCCTGCATGACCTTCGTGGCCCGTCGGCGAGTCCCGACGCGTGCTATCGTCCTCGACCGGTCTCTCGAATCGCTCCCCGTTTTTCGATTGAGCGATTCCGCCGAGGATACGGCGATCTCTTTCTCTCCCGAGAGCGGTGGCCGTTGGCGTGTATTGCCCAGCCCGGGTGACCGGTTGCCAGGCACCTTCGATCAGGACGTCTACATCGAGCTCCTTCACCGGTACCACGAGGCAGGTGCTCCCGAAGACGGCGTCGTCAGCTTTACGCTCCACGCATTTCTGCGCTCGATTGGGCGGCGCGTCGATGGCAGAACGTACGAGCAGTTACGCTCGGCGCTGACGAGACTCGAGCGCACCACTCTCGAGTCGAGCGGGGTGTACGTTGCAGCCAGGGAAGGACAGCCGCTAGAAGGACGCTTCACCATTCTGTCATCGGTATCGATTGCTCGCCGACGAATGGCCGAGCGCGAACAGTTCACGCTGTTTCCGGTGCTCGCTGCGTCCGAGCCTGGTGATGCCAGAGTCACCATCGGTCCCGTCATTCGCGCAAACATCGCGGCCGGACATACAGTCACTCTCTCGGCGACGCACTATCTATCACTCACTAATCCGGTTGCCAGAAGACTCTATCGCCTGCTCGAGGTCGCGCGAGAAGAAGGCATGGTAACATGGAGAGTCCCCCTGGCTTCCCTCGCCGAGCAACTCCCGCTTACCCAGCGGTATCCATCCCATTTGCAACGAGTGCTCCAACCCGCGCACGAGATGCTGCTCGCCGCCGGTCTCCTGCGCGATGCGAGCTTTCGGCAGCTGAACCGGGATTGGCTTGTAGATTACGTTCTGGCCTCTCGGGCTGCTTAAGTTGTTCCGCTGGTGCCTTTTGTGCGTCTTTGAGGAACACTCGCCGCTCCAGGGGCGTATCTATTACGTTACCGTCCATTCGGTACGTTTCCGAACCTGCTTTGACGGCGCGCACGCTTCTTCTACCTAAGCTGTATGTCCCGATCCAGAAAAACTCTGCTCTTTGGCCTCGCGTTGATTCCGCTGATGGCCGGTGGTTTCGTATTCCAGCAGCGCGAGAGTCAACAGGGTGCGCGCCTCCTCGACCAGGTCCTCAACATCGTGTCGACCCGTTTCGTCGACACCGTCGATGCGGCAACACTCTACGAGAAAGCGGCACGCGGCCTCGTCCACGAGCTGAACGATCCTTACAGCGTTCTACTGTCCCCGAAGGAGCTTTCGAGCTTTAACGCCCAGACCAACGGTCGCTATGCCGGAATCGGGATGGAGATCGCCGAAACACAGGGCTTCATTACCGTCCAGCGGGTTTTCCCGCACACCCCGGCCGAGGCAGCGGGAGTGCAGGAAGGCGATCGAATCAACTTCATCGACACCACCAACATCCGCGGCTGGACGGTCAACCAGACCTCGGACGCGCTGAAGGGGAACCCCGGCAGCAAGGTGCTGGTGAAGTTCTCACGGCCTGGCGTGCCGGAGTTGATCCCTATCAGCTTCACCCGCGCAGTCATCAATATCCCCGCGGTTCCTTACGCGATCATGCTCGACGGCAAGATAGGCTACGTCCCGCTGCTCCAGTTCAACGAGAGCGCGCGCGACGAGCTCGAGAACTCGGTCACCAAGCTGACGCGTGAAGGCGCGAAGGGAGTCATTATCGATCTGCGCGGCAACCCGGGCGGCATTCTCGACCAGTCGCTGAGTGTCAGCAACCTCTTCCTCAAGAAGGGCCAGCAGATCTCCAGCATTCGCGCCCGCAACGGCGAAAACCAAACTTTCGTCGCTACGGATGATCCAGTAGCACCCACGATTCCGCTCGTTCTGCTGACTGACGGCAGGAGCGCTTCGGCTTCAGAAATCGTCGCCGGCGCGCTGCAGGACCATGACCGCGCGCTGATCGTTGGTACTACCTCGTTCGGCAAGGGACTCGTGCAGTCGGTCTTCCCTCTCGAGGGCGGCTACGCGCTCAAGATGACGACCGCGAAATGGTACACCCCGAACGGACGGTCCATTCAAAAGGAGCGCAAGCTCCTGCCGAGCGGTGATTTCGTTGAGGTCATGCCCGATTCTCTGGAGACCGACTCCGTTCGGCGCTCGCGTCCTGCGTTCCACTCCGACGCTGGCCGCATCGTCTATGGCGGCGGAGCGATCACTCCCGACATCATCGTGCGGCCCGACACGTTGACGACGCCCGAGCAGAAGGTGTTCAACGCTTTCGCTCCAAAGACAGCCGACGTGAGAGCGACTTTGATGGACTACTCGCTCGAGCTGAAGAAAACCGTGCGCCCTGACTTCACCGTGTCGCCGGTGTGGCGCGAAGAGTTCTATCGTCGGCTCCAGACGAAGGGTGTGGCGATCGATCACACGCAATACGAGCAGGCCGGGCCGGAGATCGATCGGCTACTCGGCAACACTGTGGCGCGTCTCGCGTTTGGAGATTCCACGGCCAAGCGTCGCAGCGTCAGCGAAGACAATCAGCTGGTGCATGCCATCGATGTCCTCAAGCAGAGCGCGTCGCAGAAGGACCTCTTCGCTATCGCGCAGCGAGAGCAGGCGGGCGCTTCAGCCTCGGCGCGTCGCTAGCTGGAGCTCGTTCCAGAAAAAGGCCCCGGCGAAAAAGCGCCGGGGCCTTTTCTTTTCTACGGCCATTGATGCTTGTTCGAGTATTTGCTTCCGAAGACTTCCAGCAATACTGGTCGCGGATCGTCCGTTCGCACGATCGCGTCGAGCCTCGCCGAGAGCGGAATGGCGCGTGTGAACTGGCGGTAGCGGCCATAGCCATGACAAAAACAGAGTGGGCCTTTCCGGGAAATGTCCCCCAGCAGGATGTCCGGCTCTCCGAAGATCGTCATGGCGTAGAAGAAGTTCAGAGTCTTCGGCCTCGGCAGGTCGCTCTGGCGGACGTTCCGGGGCATGCTGCCGTGCTTACCCCATTGGACGTCGATGACTACCTGTGACTTGGGCCAGGGGGTATGAAGGATGGAACCGTGCCAGTAACTCCAGACGTCGGTAGGGGCGTAAGTCGAGTCGTAGCCTACCCATAGGACCTCTTCATCGGTCGGAACCGTGAAGGGAATCCAGGACCCATGAATGTCGTCCCGCCACAGCAAATGATAGGCAATAACCGGCCGGGTGGGGTGCAGGACCGCGACCACCCGTTCCAGGGGGAACGTTTCATCCCGTTGGAGGTATAAGACCGGTGCCAGGCGCCGTGCCAGGTTGAACCCGTTGTCAGCTGGACCGAGTGCGCCAGGCAGATTGGTCGGTCGGAGTGGAATGTGGGCATGAGGACCGCAGGCTGTGACGAGCACCAGCGTCAGTCCCACGAAGATCCGCTCACGAATCTCGATGGCTCGTCTCCTCAAGGGATAGCCGTCAAAAGTCACCCTACGCGACGCCAACCGTGCAGCGCCGTGTTCGTTGCAACTGGAGAGCTCATGCGCAAGCCACGTCCGAACGCGTACAATCCCGCTCAGGCACTTTTTCTCATCAGCAACGACCGCACTGGATCTCCGCTCAGTTGTCCCTCATGCTCAGGATCTATCGAGCGCGATCCCAGACAAGTGCCTCCACCGCCGTATACACACGTCACTTTGCGCTGTAAAAACTGTGGTAGGACAGCGCATTACGTAGCCGGGGCAGCGTAGTCGCCCGGTTTCTTGCACAAAACTTGCCTTCCGATGCGAATGCCGGAGGGATAGTGCGTCACGCGGACGAGTATCCGGCGAAGCGACAGCACCATCTCGGTGTCGCTAGCCTATGGTAGATGCTTTACTGATTGCCCTGCGGGGAAGAGGATTAGTTCAATGGCACGCATCACAGGAACGGTAAAATGGTTCAACGACGCCAAAGGATTTGGCTTCATCTCACGGGAGGGTGGACCTGACGTCTTCGTTCATTTCAGCGCGATCGGTGGAAGCGGTTTCAAGTCTCTCTCCGAAGGCGATAAAGTCGAATTCGAAGTCGTGCAAGGTCAGAAAGGACCGCAGGCTGCAGACGTCACCAAAGTCAGCTAACTGATTCTGTATTGCGCAAAAAAGCCCCGCCTCGCGGGGCTTTTTCTTTATGATCCTGGAAAGGCTCCGGCCGCGCGTACTTCGAACGTCACAGAGATGGCTTTCCACAGGCGGCATTTGATTTGCTTCGCTCCACACCGCAGTAATCACTGAAGGAATTCGCGAGGGAGGAGGACGATGGCCGCAATCTGGAAGGGCTCACTCACTTTCGGCCTCGTCAACATTCCGGTCGAGCTGAAGACCGCGGTTCGTGCGGATCATATCAGTTTCAGGCTGCTCCACGAAGAAGACCTCGCGCCAGTTAAATACGAGCGCATTTGCAGCGCCGACGGTGAGACCGTTCCCTGGAATCAGATCGTGAAGGGCTACGAGTACGAGAAAGGAAAATTTGTCGTGCTCACCGATGAAGATTTCAAGACCGCCGCGCTCGAACAATCGAAGACGATCGACATTCTGGATTTCGTGAAGCAGGACGAAATCGACCCCCGCTATTTCGAGACTCCGTACTATCTGGTGCCGTCGAAAGGTGGTGAGAAAGCATATGCGCTATTGCGCGAAGCCATTCGCACCACGGGATCCGTGGGCATCGGCAAGATCATCATTCGGCAGACCCAGCATCTCGCGGGCGTCAAAGTCGTCGGTGAAGCGCTTGTCCTCGAGATCATGCGCTTTGCCAACGAGCTCGTCGACGCTACCGAATACAACTTTCCCGGCCGCGAAGCCGTCAGACCTCAAGAGCTGCAGATGGCTGAGCAGCTCGTCGAGAATCTCGCTGAGGCGTTCGACCCGACTCGCTACACCGACGAGTACCGGGCGAATCTGATGCGCGTCATCAAAGCGAAGATGAAGGGCAGGAAGCCGAAGTTTGAGGAGCCGGAAGGACCAGAGCAGGACAGCGGAGTGCTGGACCTCATGTCACGACTGCGTGCGAGCCTCGAGGAGGGCGCCGGGAAAAAGGGCGCCGTGCGTGCCAAAAGCAAATCGGTGGCGGCCAGCCGGAAACCTGCCAAAGCGAAAAAGACGAAGTCGGCGTAAGATTCCCGCATGGCTGTAAAATCGGCTGCCGGTTCCAAGCGGAGCGCTCGTGCTCAACTAGCCGAGTACCAGCAGAAGCGCGATTTCACGCGCACGAAGGAGCCATCGGGAGAGAAGGCAGTTGCGCCCGCTCGCGCTGGCCGCTTGCGCTTCGTGATCCAGAAACACGCAGCACGGAATCTTCACTTCGACTTGCGGCTCGAGCTCGATGGCGTGATGAAGAGCTGGGCAGTGCCAAAAGGTCCGAGCCTCGACCCGAAAGTGAAGAGGCTCGCGATGCAGGTCGAAGATCACCCTATCGATTACAACACGTTCGAGGGCACGATCCCGCACGGCGAGTACGGTGGCGGAACCGTGATGCTCTGGGATCGCGGAACGTATTCGTCGGACGTCGCCACATCGCCCGCCGAGGAAGAAGACGCGATTCGGGAAGGGCTGAAACGCGGCGACCTCAAGATCACGTTCCACGGCGACCGGCTGCACGGCAGCTTCGCCCTGGTTCGCATGAAGTGGTCGCGCGACACGTCGAGCTCGGCTAAGCCGCAGTGGCTGCTCATCAAGCACCGCGACGAATTCGCCACCGACGAGGACGTCGTCGCCGACAACATGACCTCGGTCGACACTGGCCGTACGATGGAAGAGATCGCAGCGGGGAAGGCCAGGGTGTGGCACAGCAACCGCGAACCCAAAGCAAGAAGTTCTGTGATTACTGCAAGGACAATCGCGCCGGCGAAATCGTCGGGGAAATCTGTCGTCGCTCAGACGTCGTCGAGGACCGCCAGAGTCTCCCAGGCCTCACTGGAGCCGATGTACGCGAGCATCGGCAGCGAGATTCCGGGAGATGGCTGGACCTTCGAGGAAAAGTACGACGGCGTTCGAGTTCTCGCGTATGCAACTCCCGGCGACGTCAAGCTCATTACCAGAAACGGGAAGGACAAGGCAAAACAGTTTCCGGAGATCGTCGCGGCCCTCAAGAAGCTTTCTTCTCAGGCGCGCCGCACTTTCGTTCTTGACGGAGAGATCGTCGCGCTCATCGATGGGGAGCCTGCACGGTTCCAGGAGCTCCAGAGCCGGATGCACGTCAAGGATTCCCACATCATCGAGCGCAACCAGTCTTCGGCTCCGGCAGCTCTCATTCTCTTCGACATCTTAATGGACGGCGACGAGATCATGTTCCGCGAGCCGTGGTCTGAGCGCCGCGCCCGACTCGTCAAGCGAGTCGGCAAGCGGGTCACGCCGCAGCTGCGCCTCACCGAGTCCGTGGAAGGGAGCGGCAAAAAGATGCTCGAGGAAGCGCGCCGACAGGGCTGGGAAGGCTTGATCGCGAAACGAATGGATGCGCCTTACGAGCCCGGCCATCGCTCTCGCAATTGGCTCAAGCTTAAAATCGAATTCAAGGAGGAATTCGTCGTCGGTGGCTACACCGAGCCTCGCAATAGCCGTGAGCATATCGGCGCGATTCTGCTCGGTTACTTCGACAAGGATAGACTCATCTACGTCGGGCATACCGGCGGCGGATTCTCCCGCGAGTCGCTCCAGGACATGCACCGCCGGCTCAAACCGCTCGCCAGAAAAAGCTCTCCATTCGTCGAAACGCCTAAAACGAACGAGAACGCCCACTGGGTAGAGCCAAAGGTCGTCGTCGAAGTGAAGTTCAGTGAATGGACCGCCGATCGCCGCTTGCGCCAGCCGATCTTCCTCGGCGTTCGCGACGATAAGAACCCCGAGGACGTTGGGATCGAAAAACCCAGCGTTCAGAGGAAATCCGGTGGCAGAATCGCCAGGAGCCAGACGCGTCCGAGCATTGCCGCGCGTGGGCGGACCAAATCTCCACGCTCGCCAACACCGACGACCAAACGGCCCCAAAAGACGAGCGCCACCTATGACAGCGACTCTCTCGTGGTGCAACTCCGGGAAATCGAAGAAAGCCGGGGCGACGGCACTCTCGACTTCGGTGCCGGCAAAAGCCTGAAGGTATCGAATCTGGACAAGGTGTTCTTCCCGAAGGAGAAGTACACGAAGGGCGACGTGATGCGTTACTACGTGCGCATCGCCGACCTCATCCTTCCGACCATCGTCGATCGACCCCTGGTGCTAAAACGTTTTCCCAACGGGATCGACGGGGAGAGCTTCTATCAGCAGAAGGCTTCCGAAACGACACCCCGGGATGTGCGCGTCGAAGAGATCGTAACAGATAACGGAGACAAACAGCCCCGCTACATCGGCGGCGATCTACTCACGCTGCTCTACACTATCCAGCTGGGCGCTATCTCTGTGGACCCGTGGCACTCACGCATTCCGCACCTCGAGTACGCCGATTACACCATCATCGACCTGGATCCGGGGCCGCGCGCCAACTTCGGCCGTGTGGTTCAGATCGCGCGATGGACAAAGGAAGTCCTCGATGGCTTCGGGCTGAACGCCGCCATAAAGACCTCGGGCTCGAGAGGGTTACACATTTATCTACCATTACCGCCCCGAACGCCGAACGAGGCGGCAACTCTCGTTGCTCAGGTGATCGCTACCAAGGTGAGCGCCGCGCATCCCAAGGAAGCGACGATCGAGCGATTCGTCAAAGCCCGTGGAGCAGCAATGGTTTACGTCGACTATCTCCAGAACATTCAGGGGAAAACCGTTGCCGGCCCTTACTGCGTCCGCGCGAAACCCGGGGCAACGGTCTCTACTCCGCTGAAATGGACAGAGCTGACCGATGATCTCGATCCGCGGGAATTCGATCTCGGCAATGCCGCCGAGCGTTTTGAGAAAGAGGGAGATATCTGGAACGAAGCGATGAGGAGGAAAAACTCGCTTCGTGCACTCGTCTAGCGCAGGTTACCGACCGCCGTTTCCTACTTTGCGCAGCGGCAGTTCCATCTGTCCGCCTTCCGGCTCGTTCTGTTTCGCGGCGTCGCCGAAGATCGGATCGCTCGACTCGTCAACCATGTGAGTGAGCTTGTAATAAAAATGGAGTGCGTGAATCGGCGCCATGAAGCTGCGGTTGCCGGCGCGAGAGATCGCAACCGCTTCCTCGCGAACTCGCCGCGGGAGATCACGAGCGGCAGGTAGTGCAAGAAGTCGCTGTATCTCTGTGCTGTCTCGTGCGAGCAGTGCTGCGCACAAACTATCCAGATAAGCCAGCATAGTAACGGGCCCCCAGTTCAGGGTGTTTACCCTTAGGTACACATTGCAACTAATACACCGCTACCGCAAGAGGTTCCTATGGGTTATACCCGGCTGATACCGGCCCGTTACGGGTTCATGGATACAGAAAATCGAACCTCACACCACGGTGCGGTCTACGCCTTTTCTTCGGTAAATACCTGAAAAGTTGCGCCGGTCTGCCGCGGCCTTCACTGCGCCATTCGTCCGTAGGTTCGACGAGCCAGGCAGCCTGGAGGGCACGTCGGAAACTCGCTTTGTGCAAGCGTTTACCCAGCAGCAGCTCATACATCTGTTGCAGCTCGCTGAGGGTGAACGTGCTGGGGAGGAGCCGAAAGGCTATCGGTGCCTGATCGAGCCTGCCCTGGATCGTCCTGGTCGCGGCCTCGACCATCGCGCGCTGCCTGGGAGATAGAGGGGGCAGATCGGCGATCTGGAACCATGTATAACCCGCCCGGGGTGATGCGGTCTCGTGTGGCACGAGAGCCACATATGCGACGGAAATGTCCGCATCACTCGGATGTCGCTTGCCTTCGCCAAAGGCGCCGATCTGTTCCATCCAGCTTGGCGCCTCGCCGAGGGCTTCCTGAGCGGATCGCGTTGCGGCGAGCTCGAAAGTCTCGCCGGTTTGGGAAGCTCGCCACGGCAGCGACCATCGCTCGCGTTCGCTCGAGTTTCGCGCCAGCAAAACCGCCAGCTCATTCCGCGTCGCTGTCACCAGAACTACATCGACGCTGAACGCGGAGGCACGGGATGAGCGGTCACGCATGGTGGCTGCGAATTAGTCACTTTCTGTGACTAAAGTCAAGGCCGCATCGAACGTTTATTTTTTCGGGGAGACTCTCGCGTGTCGACGGAGAGTCTTGGGCGGGCAGTTATGGATATACTCGCGAACTACGCGATCGTCAACCGAAAATTCTGTGAAGCAATTCGTTGGCCCGTCAATGATTCTGCGCGCTCGCTCTCGCGAGCGTCCTCAGCGCCGCTGAACCGCTCGCTCCTCGCCTCTGCCTCGAGCTACGTAGGGTGGAATGCTGATCGGCAAATGCCCCGAAATCGCCGCCGTCCCCAGCATCGCCCGCGCTGCAGCCAGCTGTGATACTGGAAATCCTCCCCACGCAACCAGATAAGTCCCGACCCACGGCAACTGTTGCAGCAGATACGGATTACCGAACGCGACGACGATTGGTTTTCTCCCCCGATCGACCAGCGTATGCACGAAGCCGATGAACGCCTCAGGTGAGCTAGCGGTAGTCGCATCCCAGCTTTGACCGACGTAGGAGCTGATTATCGTTACATCCGCCGAATCGGCAGCGGCGATCAGTCGCGGGAAGTTGAGAGTCGCATCCTCCGTCGCGACAAACTCCGTCCGCAGTCTTGGCAGGCGTGACCTCAGCTCTGAGTTGAACGCGTTTCCGGCTGACAGATCTGCTCGACGCGCAACGGTGACCGAAAGGACTCGGGCGCTGTCGGCCAGCAACGGAATTTGGCGTAGTGAGTCTTTCACCAGCGTGATCGACTTCTCAGCCGCGATCCTCGCTGTCTGAGCGTTGGCGCTATCACCGACAACGAACCGTAGCGCGTTGAGATCGACGAGCTTCTGCCGAGCAAGTCCAAGTCGGCGTTTGGTTTCCAGAACTTTTCGCACCGACGAATCCAGCCGCGCCTCTGTGTAACGACCCTCGGAGATGCCCGCGAGCACTGCGTCGATTGTTTTCGAGACGTCCAGCGGTTGAATCAGAACATCGATGCCGGCTGCGACGGCGCGTTTGACCGCCTCGTCGGCACCATAAGTATCCAGCACCCCGCGCATGTCCATCGCGTCGGAGATGATTATCCCGCGAAACCCCATTTCGCCGCGGAGCAAGCCGGTCAGAACCTTCGGCGACAGCGTGCCTGGAACGTTCGAGGAATCGAGCGCCGGCATCGCGCCGTGAAACGACATGATCGCGCCAACGCCTGCGTTGACCGCCGCGCGAAATGGTACCAGCTCCACGGTATCGAGCCGGCTCCTGCTTACGGTTACAACCGGAAGCGCCAGGTGAGAATTCACTCCGGTGTCTCCATGTCCCGGAAAGTGCTTCCCTGTCGCGATCATGCCGTGATCCTGCAGCCCGTGAATGAACGCGACACCCATGTGCGCGGCCAGTTCCGGATCCTCTCCGTACGAGCGAGTGTTTATGACCGGATTGTCCGGATTGTTGTTGACGTCCAGAACCGGCGCGTACGCAATGTGAATTCCGAGCGCCCTGCCCTCCAGCGCCGTGAGACGTCCTTCCTCGTAAGCGAGTGCAGTGTCATGCGTTGCGCCGATTGCCATCTCGGGTGGAAAAAGAATAGCGCCACCAAGATCGATCGCGTTTGGAACGAAGTAACCGCCCCGCGCGCGGAATCCGGCGCCCGCTTCGAGATCCGCACCGAAAAGGAGCGGAATCTTGCTCATCGATTGCAACGCGTTGAGCTTCGCCGCTACTTCCGTCGGCGATCCGACTGAAATGGTGAAGCCGCCCACCTTTTCCTGCTGGACGTATTGCGTCAGTCGGCGCCATTGTGGCGAGTCGCCTGATACGTAGTCGCCGAAGACGCTCGGCCAGACGATCTGCGCCGCTTTCTCGCGCAGCGTCATCGACTTGAGCACGGAGTCGGTCCAGCCTGCGGACGTCGCCGACTGCGTTGAACCGCTGCCGCCCGAACCGACGGTCGCGCAGCCCGCAGCGAGGAAAATGAGAGGTAAAGCGGTAACTGCCTTCAACTTCCGCATCCTCAGTGTGTGATTGTGCCTTTTTTGCTCGTGTCAATCTCTGACGACGCGCCCGCCTTGAAGAGAAACGCAGTCATGTTCTTGGTGAGGAAAGATCTCGCCTGCGGATCCATTACGTTCAGGCCGTAATGATTGATCAGCATCGTCTGCTGCTTGAGCCAGTCAGCCCAGCACTGCGTGCAAATCTCTTCGACGACTCGGGCGCCAATGGGGCCGGGAAATGGAGGCTTGACGAATCCTGCGCGCGTCTGCCCGCAACGCGCGCATGTAACGGTCTCAGGCACGCAGCTTACCTGCGGGCGTAGGAAATTTCAGCGAGGCCGAAAATGGAGAGGAGTCTGAGATAGACCCAGCCGATGTCGAGCTCATACCACTTCGCCTTGAACTTCGCGGAATGCGGATCGGCGTGATGATTGTTGTGCAACTCTTCCCCGCCAAGCCAGATCGCGATCGGTGAGATGTTTCGGCTCTCGTCCTTGACGTTGAAGTTCCGGTAACCGACTGCGTGACCCACGCCGTTGACGATTCCCGCCGCCCAGAACGGAATCCAGATCATCTGGACGCCCCAGACCAGCGGACCGACGAAGAAGCCGAATAGATAGATATCTACCGCGAGCATCACGACAATGCCCAGCCAGTTGAGCGGCGAAAGGAGATGTCTCTCAAGCCAGTCGTTGGGCGTGCCCTTGCCGTACTTGTCGAGCACTCCAGGCTGCCGAACCGTCTTTCTATAGTAGAACGCGCCCTTGAGGATGATGTTGCGCAAGCCCTCGAGCAACGGGCTGTGCGGATCGCCTTCGCGATCGGCGAAAGCATGATGCTTCCGGTGACAGGCAACCCACTCTTTGGTCACGATTGCCGTAGAAAGCCACAGCCAGAGCCGCATTGGAAGCGCGGCGAGGTAGTGCAGCTTGACGCCGCGGTGCGTCTGAGCACGGTGGAGGAAGAGGGTGACAGACACGTTGGTGAGGTGTCCAGCGACGATCACGAACAGAATCGGCTTCCACCACGCCGACGCCCAGCTGCCAAAATCCGGCATTACTTGCTCCGTTTATCTAAGTCCTGGTTACGCCCGCAATCTACCCGAAGAGCGTCCCTAAACCAAACGACCACATCACCTTCTCGTAACCGGTCCGGCAGGGTTCGCTGGTGGTGGGCTCCCCCAGGTGTCGTTGGCCGTGTTCCAGTCCGGCACCGACGGATCGGGCCATAGTCGCACGCCTGTCACACGACCTCGCACCAGCACTATCGCATCGAACCGGTTTCCACGAGCCCAGACATTTACCGGGAGCGAGAAATCCTGCGTAGTTCCGTCGGCGTAGCCGACACGGAAACGGACTGGAAATGGAATTGAAGTGAAGCGATGCAGCGATACCTTCGCGACGTTCTGCCCCTCCGATGCCTGCGTCGTGACGCTGTCGATCCCAATGTCCAGGACATCGGTCGTATAAAAGAAGCTGCGCCAGAACCACGACAGGTCCTCCCCGGTGCTGTTCTCGATCGTACGAAAGAAATCGCCGGGCGTCGGATGCTTGAACGCCCAGGCGCGGATGTATTCGCGGAACGCCGCGTCGAAGACTGGCGCCCCGACGACGTGATTCCTCAGCGTGAGCAGCACCAGCGCCGGCTTGCGGTATCCGATCGCGCCTAGCGCTGTTGGATCAATGTCGTCCGGTGCCGTCATCAGTGGCGTCTGGGTTCCGTGACTTACAGCGTCAGCCCAGTTCCGCAGATACGCGGGATAGGCGCTTTGACCTGGATAACGCGCTTCGTTCGCGAACGCGTTGATGTAGGTGTTGATGCCCTCATCCATCCACGCGTAGCGACGCTCATTGGATCCGACGATCATCGGAAACCATTCGTGCCCGTGCTCGTGATTGATGGTCCCGAAAATCGAAGCTGGATCATCCGAGCCGTATCCGACCATCACGAACATTGGATACTCCATCCCGCCCACTGGTCCCGCTACGCTCGTTGCTTGCGGATACGGGAATGGAAAGAACAACTGTGAGTACTGCCTGATCGTCCATTGAGTCTGCTCGGCTGCCTGCTCCCAGGATTTCCCTGACTTTGGGAATTCGTAGTAGGCCTGGGCAAGGATTCCATTCCAGCTGGTTGCATCCCATCTGAAATCGGGAGCAGCCGCCCACGCCACGTCGTGAACGTTTTGAGCGCGGAAGTGCCAGGTTTTCGTTCCTGGTTTCGGCTGAGCCTTCGAAGCGGCTGCTTCGGCAGCGGTGATAACCTGAATCACCGAGCTGCTTTTCGACGCCGTGGAAAGTCGGCGGCGCTGCTCTGAAGTCAGAACGTCATCCGGATTCTGAAGAACGCCGCTGCCGGCTACCACGTACCCGGCCGGCACCGTAACTGAGTAGTCGAAGTCGCCGTACTCGAGGTAGAACTCGCCCTGACCCAGGTACGGATCTGTGTTCCAGCCGCGGACATCGTCGTACACGGCGAGGCGGGGATACCATTGCGCAATCTCGTAAAGCGCCGAATCGCGGCCCATGCGATCCGATCCATGCTCGGGCACACGGAACGAATACTTCATCGAGATCGTTGTCTTCCCGCCGCGCGGCGCCAGGGGAGCCGGAAGATCGAGCCGCATCATCGTGTCGTCGATTCGCGGCTGCGCTGAAGTGCCGCCGACGCGCACATCGCTGAAGGTATAGCCACCCTGAAATCCTCGTACGCCCCAGCGAGAGTCGGCGGGAAAGAGCGCAGATCCTTTGCTGCCGGTGCGGTAGAGATTCTGGTCCGCCTGCAGCCACACATATCTCAGCGTATCCGGCGAATTATTCGTATACGTGATCTGTACCGAGCCGGCCACCTCTGTCGTGCCCGTATCGAGAGTGGCGATGATCGCGTAGTCGGCACGCTGTTGCCAGTAATCAGGTCCGGGCACTCCCGACGAAGATCGATAACGATTCGGGCCTGGCCAATCGATGCGGTTTGTCGTCGCGAACGGATCGTCGCGCTGCGTCTCGAAGACTCGGTGTGGGATGTCTGCAATCAACGATGTGTCGATTGACGGCGCGCCCAGCTGAATAGGAGGAAGCACTACCGGTCGCTGCTGCTGGGCGCAGGCAGCAAGCGTGATCAGCAGAACGGCGTATGATTTCACTTCGAATGAGTTACGGTAGAGAAGGCTCGTAAGCTGCCCTTCAGAGTTAAGCAACGTAAGGGCCAGACAAGCTGACGCACACCTTGCATTACCACCCGGCTGCTCGTAGCCTCTTTCCGCAATGACACGTACTCACTCTGCCGCAGCAACGATCTCGTTGATCGAAGGTCGCGCAACGCTCGAAGGCACAAAGCGCGTTCGAAAGCGCTTCGGGAAAGCGTACGCCGATGGTTTCTACCGCGAGCTCCCTCACGGGCCGCTGGTCTCATCACTCGGACTGGGGACTTATCTGGGTGAATGCGACGACACCGAAGACGCGCGTTACACCGCCGCCGCTGGTGCTGCGCTGGAGAAGGGCGTCAATCTGGTAGACACTGCGATCAACTACCGGTGTCAGCGTTCCGAGCGCGCGGTTGGAGAAGCACTCAGGAGCGCGATCACGTCGGGTACGATTAAGCGCGAGGAAGTCGTCGTCTGCACGAAGGGCGGATACATCCCGCTCGATGGAATGCCACCCAGCACCAAAGAGGAGTACCGCAGGTTTCTGGATACCGAATACTTCGAGCGCGGTGTCATGCAGCCTGCCGATGTAGTACGTGGAGGCCATTGTTTCACACCACGCTACATCGAGGATCAGATCGAGCGCAGCAGAAACAATCTTGGCCTCGACGTGATCGACATCTACTACCTGCACGATCCCGAGCAACAGCTGGAAGCACTGGATCGAGCGGAGTTTCTCGACGTGATGCGCGCGGCTTTTGCGGAACTGGAGCGGCAGGTGAAACGTGGAGTCATCTGCGTCTACGGTTGCGCGACATGGAACGGCTTCCGCGTATCGGCTGACGCAAGAAATCACCTGAATCTCGAGGAGCTCGTCGCCATCGCTGGCGAAGCTGGCGGCGAGAAGCATCACTTCAAGGTCGTCCAGCTGCCGATCAATCTGGCGATGACGGAAGCGGTGCGACTGGCGACACAGGTCGTTGGCAATAGTCCGCTGTGTCTGTTGGACGCAGCGCGAAGGCTGGGGATCTCGGTGATTGGCAGCGCCACGCTAATGCAGTCGCAGCTGACTCGGGGGCTTCCAAAACCCGTCCACAAAGCGTTTCCGGGATTCGACACTGATGCGCGGAGAGCGATCGCCTTCACCCAATCGCTGCCCGTCGCCGCCGCACTTGTCGGAATGAAGTCTCGAGCCCACCTCGAAGAGAATCTGGCGACTCCTCGCATCAGCTGACGTTCTCGCAAAGATGTCGCTCCCCGACCATCATCGACCCGAGGGTGGATTCAGAAATCCGTGGCCCGCTTCCGAGCTGCACGGGTTCGCAGACTTCCTCAAATGGTCATTGATCGAAAGACGCCGCAATCCACGACGCCCCGATCCTGACCCACGCACGTTCATCAGAGTCGATCCTGCCTTCGTCGTCCCAAGAGCAGCCCCTGACCAGCTCACAGTCACATGGGTTGGGCATTCCAGTTTTCTGATTCAGCTGGCTGGAGTCAACGTGCTCACAGATCCGATGTGGAGCGAACGAGCCTCGCCCGTTCAGTTCGTTGGTCCGAAACGTTGGGTGCCGCCGGCAATCGAGTTCGATCGGCTCCCGCCCATCGATGTCGTCGTTCAGTCCCACGATCATTACGATCACCTCGACGCGACGACCGTTTCCCGCATCGGCAAGCGGTATCCGGCGGTCGTGTGGTACGCTCCGCTCGGCGTAGCAGACTTCCTCAAGCAGCGCGGAGCTCGCGAGATCAGGGAATTGGACTGGTGGGGAGAGAGCTCTCTCGGAGCGCTGCAACTGGCTTGCGTTCCCGCGCAGCACTTCTCGGGAAGGACCCTCGGCCGACGGAACGGAACACTGTGGGCGGGGTGGACATTGCGCTCACCATCCCACTCGGTGTTCTTCGCCGGCGACACAGCTTTACATCCGGAGTTTTCCGCTATCGCAGCGCGAAAAGGTCCATTCGACCTGGCGATCTTGCCCATTGGAGCCTACGAGCCGCGTTGGTTCATGGGCAGCGTACATATGAATCCTGAGGATTGCATTCAGGCGTACGCCCAACTCTCTCGCGGACAAAATGGTCAGCCCCTGAGAATGGCAGCCGCGCACTGGGGAACGTTCAAGCTCACCGACGAGCCGATGGACGAGCCCCCGGCAAAAATGCGCCGGCTATGGGAAGAAGCGGGACACACCAGGAATGATTTGTGGGTCATGCGACATGGTGAGACGCGTACTGTCGGATAATTACCAGGCATCGTGCGTCGCAGTGCGCGATTGCTGTTAACAAGCGTTGTGCGCGAATCTTGCTATCCGTTTTACAAACCCTGCCACACGGAGTTTGTCCATGGCTGCAGCCAAGAAGTCCAGTCGTTCAAGAGGCGGTAGAAAGAAGTCCTCCGGGCGAAAACGCGGAGGAGCGCGGAAGCGGTCTGGCACCGGACGCAAATCAGCTGCTCGCCGCAAGGGCGGACGCAAAGCGGCCGCGCGGAAGTCCTCTTCCCGAAGCAAGAGAGGCGGTCGCAAGGCTGGAGCAGGCCGTAAGCGTGGGCGCAGCAGAGCGCGGGCTACTGTGGCTCGTGTGAAACGCGTCGCCACCGGAGTGGTTCACCAGGCTGCAGACTTGGGAGAGCGCGCGGTCGATACGGTTACGGAGTTCGTCCAGGATCGGTTCTAGCTTTAGCGGCGTTCGACAGCCGCGCTGATGTCACCAGCGGCTGTCGTGCTGCCGTTGTGCATCCGCACCCATTCTTCGACTTCGCTGAAGACGCGCTCACGGCCGTAGTCGACCGTGATGATGTGCCCCGCTCCTTCGGTCAGCACCAGCTTCTTGTCGCGCGCGCCGAGCTCCCTCATCGCGAAGTCCGCGATTGCGGGCGCGACACGTGGGTCCTCCTTGGAGAGAATTATCAGGGTCGGCGCGGTTACGGTCGGGAGCGCTTTTCTCGCCTTCCGGACCACCTTTGACAACTCATACAACGTGCGGCCTGTCACTGCTCCATAGGCGAGATTCTTTTCCCGCTCGATCGGATCATGGATCGAGCGCGGACTTCGTGCGTTGATCTCGCCGGCAAGAGCGCCCCATATCCAGTGAGTTCGTGCCGCAATCCCCAACGGCATCGGCATACCCAGATAAGGGGCGATCAAAACCAGCGACGTAATCGCACTCGACCCGGAAGCGATGATGACTGCCAGCGCGCCACCCATGGAAAGTCCAACGACGCTAACGGTGGCATAGCGCGCACGCATTAGGTACAGCGACTCTCGCGCTGCTTCAATCCATTCTTCCGCACGCGAGCGGCGAAACGCTTCCATCGTCCGCCCGTGCCCCGGCAGTAGCGGCACGAATACACCGTAGCCAGACTTTGCCAAACGACGCGCGAGCAGTGCCAGTGTCTGGGGCGTGTCCCCAAAACCATGCAGGAGGAGAACTCCGTGTGAGCCCCCCTCCTGCAGATCGATCGCCTCAGCCCCTTTGATTACGGCAGCTGGGTCAGCGTTTTCGCCGATCGCCATCCATCCTCAGGAAGACATTTCTCTCGCGATTGGGATCGCGGTATCTCGATCACCGATGTCGGTGACCGTAGATGTGAGCGAGCCCGGCTCAATAAGGAACGTCATTCCCTTGCGCTCGGCAATGCCGGCGGACACCAGTCGACTCAGCGCCAGTGCAATCGACTCGCGTGTTGCTCCGACCATCTCACAGAGCAGGCGATGGTGACTGTTTTCCAGCTTGAGCCGGCCATCCGGCGCCGTGAAGCTGAGATCGCCGCTCAAGTGTGTCAGTGTCGACATCAGCCGCTGATCGACATTCAGTGCTGCGAGCTCATGCAGCTTCTCGAGCAGGTAGGCGCGCTCCGACATGATCTGCGACAACAGCGGAATAGTCTGCGCGGGCCGTTCGCGAACGAATGCGCGGAATTGTGCCCCGCTCAGGAAGAGTGTCCTGGTTTCTTCCGACGCACTGGCATCAGTGACGTAGTAGCTGTTGGGAGACAAGCCTTCGCTTCCGAAAGTCTGGCCGGTGGTTGCGATTACGGGAACGAATCCGCGTCCAACTTTGATCTTGTTCCGCAGTACGACGTGACCATCGAGCACGATGAAAACGCCGTCAGCCGGCGCACCACGCTGATACAGTTGAAATCCTGAAGGCCAGACTGCTTTCGCTCCATAGGCGCTGATCGCCGCCACTTCTTCGGGAGTAAGACGTGAGCGTCGTACTCCGTTTTGCATTGTTCGCATCAAGCTTCCTACCGTTCCGTTCTTGATGACAGAGGCTATCGCAATGTCCGGGCCTGTACGAAGCACCAAGGTATCTGCAGTACATTACTTGATCAGCGCGGTGGCTCTTCGCAGGACGAGCGTCGCCGAGTCGAACCGGCTGGCGAGATCAGTCATCTCTTTTCCGACTGCGCTCTCATCACCGAGTCTGATTGCCTCATTCACCGACGGCAGCACCATTGTAGCGTATCCGTTGTTCTCGTCCGAAGCGTAAATCAGGTTTCTGAACCAGGTCCGCGTGACGAGACCACGTGGTCTTGTAAGCTGGCGTTCAACTTCGAGCAGCGTGGCGTTGACGTTTTTCAGTGTTTCTTTCGACAGCTGAGCCGTAACGGCGCGATCGCGCGCTGCGTTGAATGCAACCGCAGCGTCCTCCATGCGCGCGATCGCCGACGTCAAGCCGGCGCTCGAGACTTTCCAGTGTTTGTCGGCGATTGCGCGGTCGACGTCTCCACCGAACCGGCGCATCGTACGCGCAAACTCCACGTAGTCGTACGGAAGGATGTCGGCATTGGCGATGCGTAAGAGCATCGCCGCGCCGATGCGCGCGGCAGTAGCGTGGAACTCGAAGCCCGGGTCGCCGAACTTCGACATCCAGTGGTACGAGTCATACGCCGAGTGATAGACCCCCTGCGGTCCGCCGAAGCCCCAATCGGCGATTGGAATGCCCAGATGATTGTAGAACCCGGCGAAGTCCGAACCGCCGCCGGGATCACCCATTTGCGGCTCGAGGGAATCCGCGGCGAGATTGGCGCGCTTTCTCCAGACATCGTAAACGCTGCCCTGATGGCTCGGGTCGGGAATCTGCTTCGCCACATCGCGGAGTAGTGCGCGCAGCGATGGCGATCCGCCGGCGCTGAAGTTCGGTCCCTGGGCGACGTCATCCTGATTGAGATAAGCGACGGCACTCTTGCTCAATCGCAGCGAATCGTCTTCTACATACTCTGTCGATCCGAGCAGTCCCCACTCTTCCGCATCCCAGGTCGCGAACACGATCGTTCTCTTCGGACGCTTCCCTGCTTTCACCTGATCTGCGATTGCACGCGCGGCCTCGAGCACACTTACTGTCCCACTCACGTTGTCTGCCGCTCCGGGTCCCCAGGCGTCGCGATGTCCGCCGATCATCACGATCTCGTCTGGGTAGTCGCTTCCCCGAATCACGCCGAAGGTGTCCCAGATCTCCTTGTACGGATTCGTCGTCGCGTCGGTAGTGACGGCGATCCGAGCCTGCACCGGTCCGGGACCAACGTGGTAACGGAAGCCGAGCCCGCCCTGCCATGGCTGCGGAATCGAGTTCCCCGACAATCCGCGCAGCAACTCCGCCGCATTACCATAGGAGATTGGCAGAACCGGGATGCGCGGAATTTCCATCTGCGACGACGGAATCCGTTTCGCGTTTTCAGTACTCGCGTAACCGGGCGTGCTCGGATCGCCGTTCGGATTCATCACGCTACCGCGTTGAATCCCGTGAGATGGCCGCATTGGGCCTGCGGGGTAGACATCACCTCGCACGTACCCATCATCGGCCGGATCGCTGTAGATGATGAGGCCGACCGCGCCATGCTTCTCGGCTTCCCTTGCCTTGATGCCGCGGTACGAGCGACCGTACCGCGCGACTGCAATCTTTCCTTTGACTGACACGCCCATCGAATCGAGCTGGGCGTAGTCCTCGATCAGTCCGTAGTTCACGTACACCACTTCGCCACGGACATCTCCGGCGGCGCCATAGCCATTGAACGCGGGAACCTGCGGATAGCTCACTGAAGTAGTGTCTTCGGGAATCGGGCCTTCCTGGAGCTTCAGCTCGATCGGATCCGGAGAGATGCGCCAAACGCGCGTGCTGGTCGGATGGGGCATCCAGACTTTATACGAGCGCACCTCGGTCTCTAGTCCCCACTGCTTCATTTGCGAGATGACGTAATCCCGCGTTCTGGCCTGTGCCGGCGTGCCGGCCATGTGTGGCTGGAGAGAGAGGAAGCGCGAATGGGCTGCGGCTTGGGTTGGCGAGGGCCGGCTGATGACGTCGGCCTCGAGTGCGTGCTCGGCTGTCTCCGCTTGCGGCGAATACCCCGGAACGACGGTTTGTGCGCGGATCGGTACCGCCAGTGTCAGCGTCAAGAGCGAGAGTCGCCTGATCATTCTGAGAAGATCCTTTTGTTGATCGTTAGTCGTCGAGCTGGTCGAGCGCCGCTGCTATCGCTTCGCGGAGTTTGGCCTCGCTCCCTTCCCCCTGTGGGATGCCGGCGGCGAGGGAATTGAACTTCGTCAGCATTTCCGCATCGACGAACTTCTCATAATCGCGGACACCGAGGGATTCGAGCGACCGGATTGCGAGCCGACGCAGCAACTTCAGCGTTGCGACGTCGAGTGCCGTCAGCGCCTGAGGGTCAGCCGGCTCTGACCGCCGGGCGCGATCTCGCTTGCGCCGCGGAGCGCTGAGCAGCGACGAGATCGATCCGAGCTTGATGACGAATGATCCAGGCGAGTGTTCCCGCCATTCGGTGACGACGCCGCGACGCCTCAATGACGGCAGCAGTCCAAGGATCGCGGTACGAACCACCGCTACTCCACCGGGACTCTGATTGCCTCGTCCGGTGATTACCAGCACCTCGCTCACTCGACTGATCTGGCGCTCGCGCAGCCACGCTTCGGCGCGATATCGCGCATCCGCCCCTGTTGGCAATGATTCTCGCAGGTTCAGTGTGTTCTTGACGCCAAATTCAGCTTCGTCGAACGCTTTCAGGAGGGGATGCAGCGAGACCTTATTTGATCGCATTCTGAAGGACGTGTCCGTCCAGTTTCTCCAGTGGGGCTACATGCGCGAGCGCCGCCAAGGTTGGAGCCATGTCGACCACTCTGGCGAATTCAGGATAACGACCGGGTTTGATATCAGCTCCGTAAAAGAGTATCGGAACATGCGCATCCGAATCGTTCGGGCTGCCGTGCTGCGCAGTTGGTGAAATGGACGCCCAGTAGTTGTATGGCGCAAGCGTCACAACCATAGCTGCCCTTTCCTCATTGTCGAACATATGCAGCCATCGACGTGCAATGTTGTCGGTAACTGTGTCCGACCTCGCCAACTCGGAAATCCTGTCAGCCCTGGCAACACCTCGTATGCTCAGGAAATCAGCTCGCAGCGCGCGAAGCAGCGAATCCTGATTGATTCGTGCCTTTCCCAGCGCTGGCTTGTTCAGCTCCAATACACCGCCGTCGAACGAAAAGCCGTTCCCAGTGTAGCCGCCCAAGTAATTCAATCCGTAGCCCGGGACTCCGGCTGTGGCGAGCGCATTGCTCAGGCGCTGCAGCACCGGTCTCACGTTTACCCGCGTCGCACCAGCATTCGGATCGCGAACGTGGACCTCGGGAAACGGCGTCAGACCATGGTCGGCCGTCAGGGCAATCACGATGTCTTTCTGATTCCGAATTCGGAATAGTGAGTCGAGGAAAACGCCGAGCGAGCGATCCAGACGCAGTATCTGATCATGCAGCTCTCGCGAGTCGGGTCCGTAGCGATGTCCAATCGCATCAGTCGTGGATAGCGAGATCGCCAGAACGTCGGTTTGTGGTCCCGCGCCCATATTTAGAGCGTTGACGCCGGCAAGCGCGAACTGGAGAGTCAGATCATCCATCCACGGATATTCGGCGAGAGTCAGCGCTGCCGAGTCCGCCGTTGACGGCTCCGGATGCGGGAATCGAAAATTCGAGCCGCCTGACTCAACGGGAACGCTGTCCTGCTCCGCGTACGCCGAATCGGGAAGCAGCAGCTGCCAAACTTTCCCGGCGTAGTTTCCCGGGATTCTGCGTCCATTGAATGCTATCACCCATGCTGGAAGCGTCGACGCGTAATAGGTACTGGTGGTGAAGTTTCCGTTCGGCGCGTACCAGAACACGGGTTGCTTCGACTTGCCAACTGGCAGAATCGCCGCTCGATCCTTTCTCGACACCGACAGCACTCTGGTCCGAGGATCCTTTGCAATTAACCAGTCGACGAGTGTGCTCCCGTGAAACCGAAACGGCGACGCGCCGAGACCCGGAGCGTCGATCAGCGAAACGGTAGTGTCCCCTACCCCAGCCGAGTTTGCCGAGATGCCGGTGTGAACCGGAAACCGCCCTGACAACGTTGCCGAGTGTCCAGGCGCAGTTTCCGTTATCGCATGATCCTGAAAGCCGTTGGTGAAAAACGCTCCACCGCGATACAGTCTGCCCAGCCCGCCAGTGAGCTGCGACTCGAAGCGAGTCAGGTAGTCAGGGCGCATCGCGTCGATCGTAATGAAGAGAAC
>JBKOVX010000140.1:0-3588 GCA_046724115.1 Gemmatimonadota bacterium
CTGTCTGACACAGCAACAACCGGCAGCGATTCGCGGCAAATGAAGATCACTCTGACTGGCGAAGAATCACTCAGGATCGAGCCGACTGCCGGTCAGTTGACCATCGAGGCGGAATCGCACGATCAGCATTACTCCGCGTTCCACATGCTCGGCAGCGCCCTCGGCATGTGCACCTTCGCCGTCCTGCAGAGCTGGGGATCGCACAAGAACATCAGCGCGCAAGACCTGCGCATCGACGTCAGCTGGACATTCGTCGAGGGAGAGCATCGGGTCGAGACGATGAAGGTGAAGCTCGAGTGGCCGTCACTCTCGGCCGAGCTGTGGCCGCGGGCGCTGCGCGCGGCGCACATCTGCGGAATCCATCAGACGCTGTCGCACCCGCCGGAGATAACCGTCGAAGCGCCAGAAGCCGAAGCCGAGGTATGACCGTTCAGGTCGTTCGATTCACGTTTGCGGGCGAAGATGTCGCCGAGCCGGTAGCTGCCCGCGCCGGCGATCGCGGCCCGCTCTACACCGTGGTTTACGACGGACACTGCACGGTCTGTGGCCGGATGGTGAAAGTGCTCGCCAGGTGGGACCGCGATCACAAGCTGGAGATCGTGCCGTCGCAGCAGCCGGGAGTGCGCGAGAGATTTCCGTGGATTCCGGCGCGGTCGTACGCGGAGTCGATGCAAGTCGTTCGAACGAGCGACGGAAAAACGTGGCAGGCTGCGGCTGCGCTCGAGGAGCTGATCAAGGCGCTGCCGAAAGGACGATTGGTTTCGTGGCTGTTCAGGATTCCGTTTGTTCGCCCTCTGGTCGATACGCTCTATCGTTCTTTCGCACGCAATCGCTACAGGTTCGGCTGCGGCGAGCACTGCTCGGTCCGGCCGCCTGATCTCGACTATCACGACGGTGAGACCGGGCGTTAGCGACCGCATCGGCATCCCGCCCCTGTGGCGCGCTGCCGCGGCGGGACTGGTCGTTGCGTGCGTGAGTCCGGGCGTTTCCGGCTCCAATGCCGCAAGCGATTGGAGTGTTACCGGTGGCGACCCGGGCAATACCAGGTACTCTCGTCTCGACCAGATAAACCGGACGAACGTCTCCAGATTGCGCGTCGCCTGGGTTTATCACACTGGCGACTCGCCGATGGGACAGATACAGGCCACGCCGATAGTGGTCGATGGCGTCATGTACACCACGACTCCCGCCCTCGCTGTCATCGCGGTGCGCGCCGACAGCGGCACGTTGATCTGGCGCTTCGATCCCTTCGCCAAACGCCCGCGCGAGTCACACGTGAATCGCGGCGTCGTGTATTGGTCGGATGGTGTCGACCGTCGGATTTTCTTCTCTGCCGGCAGACGACTGTACTCGCTCGACGCGGGTACTGGTCGACCGGTTGCTGCGTTCGGCGATTCCGGCTGGGTCGATCTCGCCGCCGGGCTCGGCCGCGATGTCGGAGATGCCTACATCGTCGCTACGAGTCCGGGAGTCGTGTATCAAGACCTTCTGATTCAGGGAACGCGCGTTGGAGAGGAGGAAGGATCCGCTCCCGGTGACATTCGCGCCTACGACGTGCGCACAGGAAAAATCCGCTGGACGTTTCACACGGTTCCTCGGCCCGGCGAGGTTGGCTATGACACGTGGCCAGCAGATGCATGGAAGACGGCCGGCGGCGCCAACTCGTGGCCGGGGATGAGCGTCGATGTGGCGCGCGGGATCGTGTACATCCCAACCGGCTCGGCGACACCGGACTTCTACGGCGGCGCGCGCATCGGTCAGAACCTGTTTGCAAACACTCTCCTCGCTCTCGACGCGAGGACCGGAAAGCGCATTTGGCATTTCCAGACGGTTCACCACGATCTCTGGGATCGGGATCTGCCGGCGGCGCCCAATCTGCTCCAGGTGACGCGCAACGGCGCACGCGTCGATGCCGTCGCGCAAATCACCAAGAGCGGTTTCGTCTTCGTCTTCGATCGACAGACGGGAAGTCCGCTCTTTCCGATAGAGGAGCGCGCAGTCCCGGGTTCCGACCTGAACGGCGAGCAGACCTGGCCCACCCAACCCGTGCCGCTCCTACCCGCCCCCTTTGCGCGACAGTCAATCTCTGAGTCGGATCTGACCGATCTCACGCCCAGCGCGAGGGCGGCCGCCGTCAGTCGCTTTCGCACACTCAGGCACGACGCGCTGTTCGCGCCGCCGAGCAAACAGGGGACAGTCGTACTACCCGGTTTCGACGGTGGCGGTGAGTGGGGCGGCGCTGCTGTCGATCGAGAAGGGGGAGTGATCTACGTCAACGGCAGCGACGTGCCGTGGATCGCAGCAATGCGCGAAGCAGCGCAGATAGTGCCGTCGAGCGGAACCGTACGCTCGGGTGAAGAGGTGTACGCAGCGTCGTGCGCGAGCTGTCACGGTGCGGACCGCCGCGGCAAGGATCGCGCACCGTCTCTCGTTGACGTAGGCTCCCGCCTTTCACCGCGTCAAATTAACGACGTGCTCGAACGCGGGCGCGGATTCATGCCCTCGTTTGCTCGACTCCCTGAGTTGGAGAAGCAGGCAGTGCTCGCGTATCTGCTGAATCGCGCGGCACCGTCGCTAGTGGGCGCGCCCAGTAGATCCGTTTCAGCCTCGGCAACGCCGGCCGCAGTCCCGACGGCACCAAGCTCACCATACGAGTTCGTCGGATACGAGCGCTGGCGGGACTCGGCCGGTTATCCCGCGATCAAACCACCGTGGGGAACCTTGAGCGCCATCGATCTCAACGACGGCCACTATCTCTGGCGAATCCCGCTCGGCGAACACTCTGCGTTGACGGCGAAGGGAGTCCCGCCAACGGGTACCGAACAGTACGGCGGCCCGATAGTGACGGCCGGCGGACTGGTGCTCATCGCCGCGACGATGGACGAGAAGTTCCGCGCTTTCGACAAGTCGACCGGCAAACTGCTATGGCAGGCTTCGCTGCCCGCGGCCGGCTATGCGACGCCGAGCACTTATGCTGTACGCGGTAAGCAGTACGTGGTCATCGCAGCCGGGGGTGGCAAGGTCGGCACCAAATCCGGTGATTCGTACGTTGCCTTCGCACTCCCGTAAAACATGAGAGGACTGGCGAAGTGGTCTCCGCGTCGGGTGATCTCGGTGTGCGCTCTCTGGCTGGTCGGCGCGCCGATTCTTGGCGCGGTCGGATTGGTCCTCGGGATTGCAGCGCTCGCCGCAATCTCGGGAAAGCAGCAGATCGGTGTCAGTGTAAGCCTCAGCAACCTGAGTCTGGCCTGGCTGTTCCTGCCTCCGATCCTTCTCGTCGGAGCGTGGATCTGGTCGCGGGGGAGAGTGCGTCGTTCGACGATCGACGATTCCGGATCCGAATAATCAATCGCCGATAATCGGCGATTTCTATTGAACTGAAACCTGGGCGGCCCGCGTTTCGGTTTTCTTGATCAGTCGCCAGGGGAAGAAATACACCGCGTAGACAACCGCGTACACCGCGAAATTCTCGAGTCGCGCAAAATGCGCGAAAAAGAAAAAGAAAATCAGCATGTGCATGCGGATAACATTTCTGTATGGCTCCGAGAACAGACGGCCGAGGCTGTTGCTGTTGGGCATCATGTTCCC
>JBKOVX010000426.1:0-5740 GCA_046724115.1 Gemmatimonadota bacterium
AGTGAGGGGTTCGCAGTCTGGTCTTTACGTCGCCCGCTCGCGGGGTGTTGAGACGGCTGGCGCGTACAACGGAAGCCCGCAGGCGGTAAGAACGGTGGCCCAGTACGTACTGTGGGAGCCGGCACCAATGCAGGTTCTCGCTGGCTGGACGGCACTCTCCGGTCTCCAAAAGAACGGTGGCGCCGGCACGCTCGGCGGAATCGATCTCTGCGGTGACTCCGCCGCGGTTGCCGGTGTCGTCGTGCCGTACAACCCCGGTTACACGGGTAAAACCGTCGCCGTCGGCGATCCGCCAGTAGACTCTGTTGCCCCAGATTCGGTCGCCATCGACTGGAATGGAATCGTCAATCTTGGCTCAATCCAGCCGACGATGACATTCCCCGGCGCATCGTGGCCGACTGCCGCTATGGAAGCGTCCTTCGCGGACACGACGTCGACCTATTATCCGATCATTCGCGTCAACGGAGACTTCGTTCTTCCGTCGTCGGGAACCGGGATGCTTATAATCACCGGCTCGCTGACCCTGAACGGTTCGGTGGGTTGGAGAGGGGTGCTGCTGGTCGGCAACGACATCACCTCGAACGGTAACAACGGCGTTCAGGGCGCGACGGTCAGCGGCCTGAACGTGAAGACCAACAACTACGTGCCAGCTTCAACGGCGAACGGTACCAAGCAATACAACTACAACTCCTGCGAAGTCGCGAAGGCGACGACCACGATGGGAGCTCTTGTCACCCTGCGTAATACCTGGGTCGACAACTGGGTGGAGTACTGATGATTACCGACGGACGCCCGCATAGCCGGGCCCGTCGGGGCGTCGTGATCGGCGAGATGTTGATCGCGTTGCTGCTTCTGGCAGTTGCAGTTTCTTCCCTTGCAGCACTGATGTACTCGGTCTCCCGCCGTCAAGCGACGCGCGCGGAGACCGAGTGCGTTGCCGCGGACGCGGCGCGCGGGAAATGCGTACCTGACAAGCCCACAACAAACTCAGCAAAAAAAACCGAGTCCAAGTTGCTCCGATCCGGATGCGCAACGCGCTCGGTGTTCGATCAGCGAGAGTGCAAGGACACCGTCATTGGCGATGCGAATGTGGGCGACGCTATCATCAAGGCGCGGACGGACTCAGCGGCGATGGCGATTCTCGCCAAGAGGCAAGAGAAACAACGTCGGGCTGAACGAACCGACCGGGGATTCATTCGGTAACGATCCTTGCAGCCGGAACTTACTCGTACAGTTGCAGCCGGGGCGGAAATGGCGGAGAGCCATTTCCGCCTTTTGTTGTGACGTTGATCGCCATTCCAGGAGTCATTGACTTGTGACGGGCCCTTCGGACGCGGAGCTGATCGCTGCTGTCCTCGGCGGAGACATCGAGTCGTTTGCCGGCTTGGTGCGGCGCCATCAGGACACGTGCGCAAGGTTCGCGGTTCGGATGCTCGGCTCCCGAGTGGATGCTGACGATGTTCTGCAGTCTGCGTTCATGCGGGCATTCAGGGGTCTCCGTGGCTGCAAAGATCCAGAGCATTTCGGGGGCTGGCTTTATCAAATAGTCGTGAACGAGTGCCGGACATATGCATCGAGGCAGCGGCGCCGGGAGCAGAGATTCCCGACTAGTGCCGTGGCCATTGAAGGGGCGGTAGCGCCGGGCTCAGACGAAGAAGTAGATGTGGATGTTGGGGGTCATATCGAGCGCGCGCTGAGCACTCTGCCAACGGAGCAGCGGGAGGCATTTCTGCTGAAGCACGTCGAGGAGATGACCTACGAAGAAATGGCCGAGCTGACAGGAGTCAGCGTGTCGGCCCTGAAGATGAGAGTGAAACGCGCTTGTGACACGATGCGCGGTCTGCTTGATGGGGTTTATCATGGTTGACAATTTCGAAGCGCAAAACAGAGCTGACGACGACGCATTCGCGGAGCGCATTGCCGCGCCACTGCGAGTGCCGGAGCACGCGCATCGGTCGTTCGAGAAGCGCCTGATGGAGAAGGTGCGGGCGGAAGGAGGGGCGCTATATCCGGTGCGAGACACAGCAACTCAATCGTGGTGGCGGACGAAGCGCGTCGTTCGGTTGTCGCCGCTGGCCGGCCTGGCGTTGGCAGCCGGTATCACCGGTATCGTCGCCTTCTCGGGCATCGCGATCGGCTCCCGGATCGGCGCGCGAGGACAGCATGCTGTGAGCGCAGCGCGGACAGCGGCCGCTCCGGATACCGTCCAACTCGTTCGCTTCGTCTTCGTCGATTCTCGTGCTTCGACCGTGGAACTGGTTGGTGATTTCAACGAATGGACGCGCGGGTCAACCGCTCTGAGACTTTCAGGCGCGCCCGGGGTCTGGGCAGTTTCAGTCCCGCTATCCCCAGGCAAGCACGAGTACGCCTTCATCGTCAACGGAACGCGATGGGTCGCGGATCCTCTTGCCGTTAAAACCTCGGACGACTTCGGGACAGAGAGCTCAGTCATCCGCGTCGGAACGCCGGGAAAATCCGAGACCTGATCGAGACCTGACATAGTTGGCGACACACTCTCGAGGAGCTTGTATCTTTATGTTTCTTGAGAGTTTCAAAGACCCTCCCCAAGGAAATCCATCTCTTCGTGCTGACCGCGCTTTTATTTGGCGCGCGGGTAGCACACGGCCAGCACGCGGAAAGTAGCGTCGATGTCGGTGGGATGGCCCTACGCTACGCCGATACACTGAACACCGGGGCGGGCGTGGTCAGCGCGCACAGTTTGGTCGACTGGGGCAAGGCTCTGACGGAAGCTTCGGGAACATTTTCCCAGTTCACCTCCGGCGGCTGGAGCACGCAGGGCGCGGTGTCGGGCTCCCTCTTCGCGGCGCCAGGGGCAGCTATTCTCGTCGAGCTCGGTGGATTCGCGGGAGGAAGCGCCCATCAAGACGGAACCCGGACCGGCGAGATTCTGGCGAATCTCAGGCTACATAACTTGCGCGGGTGGGGCGAGCTCTTCGCCGGAACTGGAATTGGCCGGACATCTTTCGGCGCCGGTGCCGAGAGCATTGTTATCGGCGAAGCAGGTGTCTCGACGCGGCTTCAAAAAGTCGACGTGAATATCGTGGTGAGTCCGGTTGCGGTCGATTCACTGAAATACGTCGACAGTCAGCTTTCGCTCTTCTGGAGTAGCGGCAACATCGACATTCAGACACTCGTCGGGTTCAGAGCTGGCGATCAGCTCACGAATCTTGGTGCAACTGCGAGAACTTGGGGAAGCGTCACCGCCGTCGCCTGGATCAAACCCCGCATCGCCGCAGTGTTCGCCGGCGGAGCGTACCCAATAGATCCCACGCAAGGATTTCCCGGAGGACGATTCCTGTCAGCGAGCGTTCGCCTCTCCTCGGGGAATGTACGGCCCAGTGAATCGTCCACGGCAAACGCGTCACCATCGAGTACAACTCTCGACGATAGACCACCCGTTGAGCGATTCACCTGGCAGCGATCGGGGGAACACCACGTAACGCTGAGAGTGAACGCGCCGCGGGCGCGGAGCGTCGATGTGAACGGTGACTTCACCAACTGGACTCCGGTGCCACTTACGCCGACGAACGAAGGATGGTGGAGCGTCACTCTTCCGCTCGATCGGGGCAAGTATCAAATGAATTTGCGAATCGACGGCGGCAAATGGATCGTTCCGCCGGGACTACTGTCAATGTCTGACGAGTTTGGGGGCGCCGTTGGGCTGCTTATCGTCGAATGAACTATATAGTTGTGACTTATGACGGCTTCCGGGGAGTCTTATCAGGTAGCCGCCAAGTATCGGCCGGCTCATATGACAAACACAACTTTCGCACATAGCTCCCTTCGGGAGATCGGACATATCGGAAGCCTTCGCCGAATTGCGCTGCAATTGATGGCAATCGCGGTGCTCGCGCCGTGCGCATTCGCGCAGGTTCCAGCAAAGGATCCATCAGCACGCCTGCGAGAAGTACTGCCGCCAGATGTAGCGGCGCGGGTTCTGGCGCGGATCGCCGACGCACGTGCTCGCCAGCTTCCCGCTGATGCACTGGAGAATCGCGCGCTCAAGTTCGCTGCAAAGGGCGTCGATCCCCGGAATATCGAACGCTCCGTGAATGAGCAGGCGCAGCGCATGGAGAGCGCCCGGAACGCACTCGAGAGTGGGCGCGGCTCGAAAGCCTCGGGGGATGAAATCGACGCCGGCGCCGAAGCGATGAGAAAGGGCGTTGACGGGTCCGCCGTCTCACTGCTCGCCAAGAGCGTTCCACAGAATCGCTCCCTGGCTGTCCCGCTCTTTGTGATCGGCAGTCTCACCGATCGCGGACTTCCAGCGGATCAGGCGCTGCAGCGCGTCCTCGCTCGTCTCAAGGCGCGCGCGTCGGATGCGGATCTGGAGAGCATGTCGAGCGAAGCCTCTGCCGGAGGCAACGCTGGTCAAGGGCGTCCCGACGGCGTATCAGGACGTGACTTCGGACAAAGCCATCAGCCGTCAACCACTGGGCGGCCGGCGACCGCCGGACCACCGGCGGGAGTTCCGGGCAACGCCGGGAAGAAATCAAATCCCGCTCAAACTCACCGCCCGCCCCCGAAAAACTGATTCTGGATTCCTGCGAAAAGGGGACTGATCTCACTTCAGTCCCCTTTTTTCGAAAAATGTTTTTTATAGATGAGCTGTGACCCGGCGCTGCGAAGGCTGAGTCTATGAAAACAGAGGCGCGATCTGCACGCGACCGACACGGCCGCTAGGGCCACTCGAATCTCAATCCGATGCAGGAGACTCAATAATGACCAGACTAATTCGCGGCGCGGGAATTTTGCTCAGTGCGTTCGCCTTTGCCGCATGCAGCGATTCGTCCGGAACCGGAACCGGCATGATGACAGTGCGTCTCACGGATGCGCCGTTCCCGTTTTCAGATGTCTCGAGAGTCGATGTATACGTAGTTCGGGTCGACGCCCAGAAGGCGTCGACTACAGACGCGGAGGCGGCTGATGCCAGCGCTGAGGGCTGGACCACAATCGCGACGCCGAACGCGTTGATCAACCTGCTCGACCTCGGCGATGGCAAGACCATGAACCTCGGCGCGACCACTCTGCCAACCGGCAACTATCAGAGCTTCCGGTTGATTCTCGACACCGACAAATCGTCGATCACCCTAACGGATGGTACGAAGCCGGACATCAAATTCCCCAGCGCCGGTCAAAGTGGGATCAAGGTGATTCTCGACCAGCCGATCCAGCTCACAGAAAACGGCTCGGTGATGACACTGGACTTCGACATCGGTCGGAGTTTCGTGATGCGTGGCAATGATGCCAGGAACGGATTCATCTTCAAACCGGTCATTCACGCGGTGGCCCAGGACATCACCGGTAGCGTGACGGGGTCCGTGCACGCGAACAGCGCAACGGGAGCAGCGGTCCCGAACGCAACGGTTGAAGTATTGACGGCAGGATCGCTGGTTACCGATTCGGATCCGACCCACATCGTTCGGAGCACGTCGACGGACGCCAACGGAGCGTTCCGAATCGCATTCCTGTTGCCAGGCACTTACGTATTGCGCGCGACGCCTCCAACGGCATCGGGGTTCAAGCCGGCCTTGTTGCCAGGTGGCCTGACGATAACGTCGGGGCAGGAGACGCAGAACCAAGTAATTGTTGTAGCGCCATAGGACGGCCCTGGTCGGACGTCTGGCGATGCAAGAAGCCCGAGGCGGCAAAGCCTCGGGCTTCTTGCTTGACCGATCCCCTGAACTAAGTCCTCCACTGTGGTAAGTCGAGGTAATTC
>JBKOVX010000223.1:0-4618 GCA_046724115.1 Gemmatimonadota bacterium
GTTATCGGCTAAACAGCGAACGAAGAAATGGGCGATGTGTACAGGCGCGGGAGCATCGACCGACACGTTAAAAGAAGCGACGCAAATGAAGATCGATACGCTGATTGTCGGCGAGGGGCCACATCATACGGCAGTCCAGGCAGAGGAGAACGGACTCACGATCATCTACGCCGGACACTATGCGACGGAAACGCTGGGCGTTCGCGCACTGGCAGAACATCTCGCAAAGAAATACAGATTCCCTGCGAGTTTCGTCAACGCTCCAACAGGTCTCTAGCACAGAATCTTTGCATCGAATCGCGTCAGCAATCGGTGTACGCACTCTTCCAGGTTGCTCGCCATTCTCCAGGAGCAGATCGCTCGACGAGCCCCAGCTTTCCTCCCTCATCGTATTCGATGCTGAGGACAACCGCCGGCGTTTTTTCCGCACCAAGGCGCACAGCCGTCAAAATCTCCGTTGCCTGAGTCGATTCTTCGGGTCCTGCGTTCCTGCTGTAGTAACCAACATCGAGTTTTCCGCTAGCTCCATGGTGCCTCTCACCGATGATGAGTAGATGCTCCACACGAGGAGTTGCTTCTTCATTCACGGTCCTCACCACATCGGCAATAACGACGTCCACTGTATCGAGGCGGAATCGATAGGCAGACCGCACTCGGAATGGAAGGCCTCTGAAAGTTGGATCGGACGCTACCGGCAATGTCGCAGCGGTCTGCGCCAGCGACACCGCAAGTGCCGCTGAATCCGCTGCCGGCATACCCTCAATCGAATCGAGCGTGATCGGCTGAACGCGTCCACTAACGAATCCGATCTGCCAGTTGGCGTGAGGCGACTGCAGCCTCGCCAGTGGCCACGAGTAGCATTCCTGGGTTGAATCAGTTTGAGGTAACGGTGATGCAGCAATTGCCGATGCGGTCTTGCCCGCGCGTCCGAATAAATCGAATGTAAGCCCGGAGACAGGCGCGCTGATGCTCTGTACGGATTCGATCGTACTATCGGTTGCCTCAGGCAGGATGACGGCGATCGTGTCTGTATTGCCACCCGCGGAGACGATCATGACCGGACCTGCACTGGGATTCCAGCCGGTATTTGGTGGCGCGGAAGGAAACACCGGCGGAAGGGAGCTGGCTGAGTCAGCTCTCGTCGCTTCCTTCCCGCGACATCCCGCCACAATCCAAGCAAGCACAACGAGGAAACACTGAGCAGTCAGGCGCGAAGGCATTAGCGTAATTTGTCGGGCGCCTGCTCCAACGTCGAGAGTACGTAGCGGCTGCTACGTAACGGTACGTATTTGAGCATTCGATTCACAGGTGTAGAGTAACTCGCGACTGGCGACTTTCACGAGGCGATCATGGAATCAGCAACGGTGAGCTCGATAATGCGAGGCGAAGCAGCGACAGGCGCAGGCCTCGACATTACTCCCGCAGGCGACATCAACCCACCGCTCGCGCCATTCCGTGAACGAATCAGCTGGGCACTCTACGATTTCGCGAATACCGTCTTCTCGATGAACGTTGCTACGCTTTACTTCGCAGCCTGGCTCATCGCGGATCTCGGACATTCAAACACGCTCTATGCAGTCGTAAACGGCATTGCATCAGGACTCGTGGTAATCTCGATTCCCGTTTTCGGTGCGATTTCTGATGCAACTCAGAGGCGGAAGCCATGGGTAGTTGGATTCACTCTCCTCGCATGCGTGGCGACCGCCGCCATAGCAGTACTTGGCCAGATCGGCCTGCCGTTGATCGGAGAAGGAGTCACAGCGGGTAGGTCCCCGCAGCTGCTGAATCCCGGCATCGCACTCCTCGGAGTGCTCACGGCATACGTCATCGCCAACTACACATACCAGGGCGCACAACCCTTCTACAATGCAATGATGTCCGAGCTCGCACCCGTGGACCATCGTGGGCGACTCTCGGGAATGGGGGCAGCTCTGGGTTATGTCGGGTCGATAACGGGTGTCATTCTGACGTTTCCTTTTTTTACCGGACAGATGCCGATCCTCGGCGCTGTACCCGACAAGATCGTCAATTTCCTCCGAGCAGCGGTCCCGTTTACAACGCACGGTGGACGAGTTTCCACGTTCGTGCCGACTGCAATACTCTTTCTTCTTTTCTCGCTGCCGCTGTTCATCTTTTGCCGAGACCACAACGTGATCCACGGCAGGAGACGCGTCGACTGGAGGGAGGCGTTCCGCGATGTAAGAGGAACTCTGAGAGAGGCAAAGAATTATCCAGGGACGATGAGATTCATCCTGACATCGTTTCTGTATCAGGACGCAATGGGAACGATCATCGCCAACATGGCCCTATATGCGATTTTCGCCATGGGATTTGAAAAGGGCGCTGAAGCAACACTTTTCGTGATTCTTACTGTGCCCGCGGTGATCGGGACTTACTTCATCGGGCAGCTTGTAGATCAGTTCGGGCCAAAGAGAACCCTTTCATGGGTTCTGGCCGGTTGGATAGTGCTGCTGGTCTCGATGATAATTGCGCCATCGAGAAATGTGTTCTGGATCGTCGGCGGTTTAATCGGCCTTATTTACGGTGGTGTTTCGACCGCGGAGCGTCCCCTGTTACTCAGTCTCGTGCCCGACGTCGAGGCGGGTCGCTTCTTCAGCCTGATGGTGTTGTCATCTCGAGCTGCTGCGGTAGTAGGACCGTTCGTATGGGCACTCGCGGTCGACGGGCTGACCCCGTCGCTCGGAAGAGGCTTCGCCTACCGCGCCGGCGTTGTGACAGTTGCAATCGGAATGGCGCTCGCGTTGTGGATGCTGCGCAAGGTGCCAGACAATTTCTCGAGAAGCTCGAGATCAAAGTGATATACCGCCTTCTGCGCTGGATATCAGGCATTGCCTTACACTGGTTCTACCGCGAAATCCGGGTCGTTGGACTGGAGAACATTCCAGCTTCCGGCCCACTCCTGATTGCAGCAAATCACCAGAATGCACTCGTTGACTCGCTGATCGCGGGATGGATCATACCGAGAAGAATTACGATGACGGCGAAGGCAACGCTGGTCGACAATCCGCTGATTGCAGTACTCTTCCGAGCTGTTGGGGTCGTGCCGCTGCGCAGAGTGAGTGATGAATCAGCGAGAGCGGACGGCTCGCCGTTGGATCGGACTCGTAATGCCACCTCGTTCCATGAGATCCTCAGGACTCTCGAGAGGAATGGAGCAGTGCTGATTTTTCCGGAGGGAAAGAGTCACAACGAGAGTGGTCTCGAGCCTCTGCGAACCGGTTTGGCCAGACTTGCCCTGCAAGCACGCGACAACCAATCGATAACGGGTGTCCGGATTCTTCCCATCGGTTTGATCTTCGAGGACAAGGGCGCACCAGGATCGGTAGTCGGAGTGCGAGTTGGTGAGCCTATTGAGATGGACGACTGGACCGATAGCAACGCCGCAGCATTGACGGAGGAGACTGCAAAGCGACTACGGGCTGTTTCGGAGCTTGCCGGATTGCCACCCGAGCCAAAGTCAGCAGTCGATCGCACGAAGAGCTTTCTCACCAGTTGGTTAGTAGCAGAGGCCGCAGCGTGGGGGCACCTCACCCACGAGCTGCCCATACGAGTCGCCAGAACTCTTGCGCTCAAGCGAAGCACCGACGCTGATCACCCAGCGATGTTTACCATGATGTTCGGAGTTGGACTGGTGCTCGTTACCTACGCACTGCAACTCGCAGTCATTGGCGCGCTCGCCCGCTCAGTCTGGATAAGCGTCCTATATCTCGTCAGTCTGCTCATCGGCGCTTATTGGGCAGCTTTCGAAAAGCATCCCCAGATTAGCTGACTTTATTCCTTGGTCTCGAGCCAATTCGCGCCGACGCCGAGGTCGACAACGAGCGGAACGGAAAGCTGGGCGGCGTTTTCCATCTCGAACTTCACCAGCTCCTTCACCTGATCAAGCTCCCGAGGCGGTACTTCGAAGACGAGCTCGTCATGGACCTGCAGGAGCATCTTGCTTTCCAACTGCTTTGCCCCGAGCGCGTTATCGATTCGAATCATCGCGATCTTGATCAGATCGGCCGCTGAGCCCTGGATCGGCGAGTTGGCTGCGGTTCGCTCACCGAAGGCGCGAATGGCAAAGTTCCGCTCGCGCAGTTCCGGGATATAGCGGCGGCGGCCAAATATCGTCTGTACATACCCGTTCTCGCGAGCGAATGCGACCATCGCGTCGAGGTAGTTTCGGACTCCCTGGAATCGCTCGAAATACCGGGTAATGAACGCCTTGGCTTCTGCGTGTTCGATACCAAGCTGACGAGACAGTGCATTCGCTCCTTGCCCGTAGATAGTGGCGAAGTTGATGGTCTTCGCACGACTGCGCATGGTCCCGGTAACTTCAGCCAGCGGCACGTCGAAGATCAGCGCAGCGGTCTGCCTATGGATATCGCCGCCGGCACGAAAGGCTTCCACGAATGCCGTGTCGCCAGATAGATGAGCTAACAGCCGAAGCTCAATCTGCGAGTAGTCGGCCGCCAACAGCTTCCACCCCGGGCGTGGAATGAATCCACGTCTGATATCACGACCCAGCTCACGACGGTTGGGGATGTTCTGAAGGTTCGGATCGCTGGATGAGAGCCGGCCAGTGGAAGCCACGGTCTGATTGTACGAGGTATGG